>NZ_JAAGPQ010000135.1:0-16236 GCF_017104985.1 Paraburkholderia sp. Ac-20342
AACAAGGGCTCACAGAAAATTTCGTGTCACTACAACGCATCGACAACCACGGACGCCAAGTGTTTGATCTATAAGGTGCTCTGGGTCGAAATTGCCTCAAATTCCGGCCGGAAATGTCGAACTCGGGCTTCATCGGTATCATCGACCGGTATTTTGCACGCTACGCGCCAACGACCAGCTTTACGCAACTCGTCGTGCTTTCGAAATCGAACGGCTCGGAGATCCGGCGCTGCCCGTTCCGCGCCGGGCGCCTGCACCTGCTGTAAGGCGGTCAGATCAGGCTTGATATCAGATGGCAGCCGCACGTTGCCCGGTGACCGTGCCGGGCAATCGGAATACCATTGTCCTTCATCGTTGGATCGCCTTCCTCGATCACGTTTGGCGACACGTCGGGATGCTGCGGACAGGAGACGCGGTCTCCCTTGCGCGCGACATAGCGTCCCTCGAAGCGCATGCTTGTTGAGCCGGTTTCTACCTTGCCGCCATGGTCGGTGTCGTCGCCGACGCGAATCAAGTTGATCATAATCGAGCAGTGCTTCTTCGCATTGATATTACGGTTGCCGGGTTGCAATCCCCAAGCCGTTGGGTTTCAACCGATCAGATTCAACCCAGCCATTTACTACCTTCTTTGACTTCGAATTTAGATAACTAACCGAGGTAAACTTCCCATAGTCTGAATAAGCATCAACTGAATCAGCCTCGACAATGAATACGCCGTTCATTTTGCAGGACAGATCAGGGGCCGAATAAAATTGAAGCCGTCCTTTACCGACAACTGTCCGCCCAGCCACACCCCCGGGAATCTGGCTTCCATTTTTCGAAGCAGAAACATTGAGTTCTTCGCAGTTCCGGTCACTCTTCGGAAAATCGGAAATGCACATCGATACGAAGCGTTTATATCTACCTCCGTCCACCTTTAACACATCAGGGTGATCCGGGTCTCTCGTCACATCCAGTGCTTGCATGGTATTCGTATCCAGATTGACCCAGCCAATTGAAACCCGTTTATCGAGATTGTCAGGACTATCAGCTGGCACAAATAACCTTACGCTGTACACGCCATTGGCATGGTCTTCCATTTCGACATGGATATCTTCTTTTTTCATAAAGACATGCTGGAGCGCAGGGACTATTAACGCCCTTAATTCGCTTTGGCACGGTCCAGTCAAGGCGTAGCTACTCTGCGAAAAAATGAAAACAACCAGTGCGAACAGCCAACGCGAATAGAATTTCATGGTCATAGACTAGTTATTGAAACGAATTGACGATTCGAGGTGAAATGGACTGCAGCGTCTGTCGGTAAACTTCCTGCGCATGCGCGTCAGTGGAGAACCATCTCGCGTAATTCCCGTTGTAATGGACGATATATTTGGCTTTAAATTCCATGCCGACTCGAACCGAAGGTACAACGACAAACACCTTCGGCCTGTCGGTAACCTGAGCGTTTCCGCCAACACCACTTAGCCCTGCACCCTCGTAGGCGCTCCACGTCCCTGTAGGTAACTCAGAATAGAAATCCGGCGACCATCCATAATATGGTGCATCACCGTGAACCTCCATGCCACCCGTACCGCAACGGCGATACTGTATCGACTGAAAATGCCGCGTCTCTGTTCGATACATGCGCTCAACAGTTTCCGCAACGGTTCTGCCATACTTGTCGAAGATGTATCGCAGCGCATCTCGGGCGTCTTCTTCATTGAAGTCATTAACCTGATTAACAGGCCTCGCGCTGAAATTACCTACCAATCCGATTGGATGGAAATGCCATGGCGTTGGCTCTTTCGGAAACCCCTCGATACCCGCTGCCTGCTCCCACCACTGCAGCTTGCCGATCCGTTCGATCTCGGTCTGCCAAAGCCAAAGAAGTTTCTTCATCATCGGCGACAATGCCTCCCACTTGCCGAGTCCACCTCCCCATTCGCTCTCGTTGCGCACCACCAGATGCGAGATCGCTTCGGCCATCCACGGCGTTTCCTGCGCGTGTTTCAGCTCCTGCGCCGTCACCTTGCCGTCGTGATTCGCATCGATCGCCTTCTCCAGCTTGACGATCAAGTCCCCAGCGTTCACGCTCATCGCACTGGGTTCGAATTCCGACTTGTCCTCGCCGGGCAGGTACTGGTCCGTCGCATGGATGTACCGCTTGAGCATGTCGATCGGCTTGAAGCCGCTGTTGTCAGTCAGCTCAAAACCTGGCCAGTCCCATGGCCCACACATCCGCATAAGCGGGTGATTATCCTCGCACACCCAGCCTTGCCGGGTCGATCCGTCCTTCGCACCAATCGTGATGTTCCACCAGTGATGGCCCTGCTCGTCAACGGCAACGTTTTCCGCACCGAGCTTGTCGAGGTCGGTACGCCGGAAAACGTCGCGGAAGTCCGCGCCAGGCCCCTTCGCGTTGGAGAAGCTCAGCGGGAATTTGGTCCATCCCTTCACCACCCCAGTAGTCGTCGTATTGGCGAGCCTGGCCTCTACCCATACCGGAGAACCCGCGTTCGTCAACGTCGGACTTTGTGCGTGGTGTGCTTGATGCCCACCATGGGCGTTATGGCTACTCTGGACGCTCTGCGCTGGCACCGTTACCGTTTTCGGCTGGACCTTGACCCAGCGGGAACCCTGCGCGTTGCCAACCGGTACCAGCTTCAAGCCGCCCTGACTTTGCGGCAACGTCTGGTCCGGATCGGGGATGTTCGTGACGAGCAGCGCACCCGGTGAAATCTCAAGGAATGTCTTTGCGGCCGGAAGGTCCTTTGCGCGCGCCCGGCTTTTGTCGATGAACGCCGTCAGCTCTGGTCCCGCGAACACTTCGAGATGCAACAGCGACCGCGTCGGCTTCGCTGGCAGCAGCTTCGCATCCGTGTAGCGCAGATAGTGCCCCGGCTCGCCCACCACCTCACCGGCTTTGATCTTGTATGGCTCTTTCAGCACAACCACCGTATCGAGTGGCGCTGGGTTCACAACCGGATCGAGCTCCTTCACATACACCCAGCCCCATTGGGCGTGTCCCGAGACTTGCTCGCCGACAACCGGCCCGACTGGCTGACCGCTTTTGAGCGCACTGATTTTCCACCAGCCGGTATGCTTCGGGTCTGCCTCCGAGACTGTCAGCTCCGTCCCCTTGGGTAGGATGCCGATAATCTTGCCGTTCGGCAGATCGCGAATCCGGATACCCTTCGCAGGTGCGGGGGACGGGGTGTCGTCAACCGGCTGCGGCGCAGGCAAGTCGGTCTTCACAATAAACCCTGCATCGATGAATTCGCCAAGCGAGTCGGAATTGGCCGTTCCAGTAGGCAGCGCTGGGGGGACCTTGGGCTTCGGCACCGCTTGCATGTCCTTCGCCTTGTCACCAACCCGGTAATAGCGGTCGCCCTCCCAGTACGGCATCGGCTCCATGTTCAGTTTGGCCGAGTCTCCCGTTGAACTCCCAGCCTGCTTCATGGCCGCCTGGTAGCTGTTCCAGTCGGTCAGATGCATGTACAGGCTGAAGAATGTCAGCGTTTCATCTGGTGATGGCTTGGGCGATGCGGTCGTGTTCGCCGCAGGAGGCGTCGATGAGGCAGGGTGTGCCCCAGACGCGCCCGACGCAGCGGAAACAGGTTGCGAGCTAGAAGCGCCGCCGGAGCCCGCAGCGGTCTGACCGGGAGCGGCCGGTTTCGGTGGGACCGGCGGTAGCTGCAACTTGTGCCGGACCAACACAAAGCCCGTCGAATAGAGAGCGTGGCGGCCGTCCTGATAAGCCTGTTCGGGATACTTGCTGTCCATCCGGTACGCCACCACCTCGCCGTCTGCAATGGCCCGCACGCCTTCATCCTGCTTCAGCATCTGGGCACTGTTCTCGTCGAAGTGCACCCCACCATGCCACATTCCGCTCGCACCGAGCGGATAGAAGCCATCCTCCGCCTTCGCTAACGCCTTCATGTACGTCATCGGGTCGGCAGCATCTGCCTTGCTGTCCACCGGTGTAAACGGAAAGGCCCAGTTCAGCGGCGTGCAGGCCGGAGCAGGAGTCGATGATGCGGCGGGCGCCGCCGGAGCGGGCTGCTGCGAAGGATGCGCGGGATGATGCGTGCTCATGATGTCCAGACTCTCTTGTTGTTCCTGCTGCGCGGACTATAGGTGTAGGGGAAACATCGGGAAGCTCGAGCTCTACTGGCCTAGCCGGAAAACAGCGAACCGCGCCCTCCGTCTGTCGAAACCGGGCTCGACTTCAACGGATTGAGGACCGTCCCGCTCCCACCGCCCGGCTTTTCCCAGTCTGCGCACTTCTCCAGAATCTGCCCCGACGTCACGTTCTCGATCAGCCCCGACTTGATGCTGATATACGAGCCGCCCGCGCCCAGCCAGATTTCCTTGGCCGCCGTAATCACCACTCGGCCATTCGAGCTTTCAACCGTCACGTCTTCGAGCCCCGCCATCGTCACCGGACCGTTCTGCGCCTGGATACTAACCGGCCCCTTGGCCGCAAATATCTTGATCCCAAGGTTCTGCGCGAACAGGCTGATCTTGTCCATCACGCTCGCCAGCAGCGATTTCCCCGCGCCGATGTTGACGTTGTTGCCCGCAACCACATTCACGTGCCTGTTCGCGGCGATATGCGCCGACTGTTGGGTTGACATCGCAATCCCTTCCGGACTCGACAGCAGCATCACCGGCTTCGCGAAGCCGTTCGCGTTGCCCGTACCGCCACCCGCCGTGCGTCCGCCGTTGGCCGTTGTGCCAGCAACCGATTGCTGGGTTGCATCGGTAAACGCCTTGAGCGCGTCATGTCCGTCCTGCAGGCTCTCGGCCTGGCTGGTCTCGCTCGCCTTCGACACGGTGTCGAGCACCGCCTCAGCACCCGCGAGCTGTTCCGTCGCCGCTGTCACGTTCATCGGCTGCGCGCTGGCCGGCTGCGTCGAAACATACAGACCCTGCTCGGCCCGCACCGCACCGTAAGCCCCCGACTTCAGATCGAAGCCGCGCCCGAGAAACGCGCCGCGCGTGTTGTCGGAGTGGTCGATGAGGTAACCCAGGTGAAGGTGTGAGCCGTAACTTGTCGTATAGAGATGGACGCGGTTCTGCCCGCTGGAGTCGTCCAGAACCAGTTGATTGAAGCCGTCGCCGCCGTATTCGCGCGAGCGGAAGCCGGAGAGCAGGCCATTCGTATTCCACACCGGCATCGTCTCGCCGCCGTGCAGCCTCGAGATGATCACGGGCATGTCGCAATCCCCGTTCACAAACGCGATCAGTACCTGATCTCCCTTGCGCAGCGGGAAGTAGCCGCCGCGTTTCGCGCCCGCATCCGGCATCGCCGCACGTATCCACGCCGATGCTTTGTCGTTGCGATCCTTGCGGCTGTACGTCATCCACACCTTCACGCGATTGCCGTCGTCCGTAGAGATTTCCTCGTTCTCTGCCGTACCGACAATTCCCGTCTGGACGTGCATTTCGGGCTTGCGGTGCGCGAACGGACTGCGAAATGGCACGCGACGGCGCTGCGCCTCGATTTCCACCTGAATGAAGCCCACGCTGCCGTCCGGATGGCTCACGCCCGTGCCACTCCCCGCGCTCTTCGCCTGCTCGACTTCCGCGCGCAGGCTCTTCGGAAAGCGTGCGAGCGTATCCATGCCAGGTACATTGTTCTGAATCAGCCAGTCGCTAGCGATGATTGCCAGTTCGCGGTCCTGCTCGGGCAGGGTATCGAATTCGGGATGACCGCTTAGCTTGAACCAGTATCCGGGCAATGCATAGCGCGGGCTGCCAACCGCGAAATAACGCTTCGCACGCGACGCCCATTCCTCCGTGCGGATGCGCGCCTGCTGGTCGCCCAGGTCGCGCTCGCCCCAGCTCTGCGAGCCGGTATAAAGATAGTTCTCGCCCTGCGCCGGCAGTTCATCGGTGTTCAACGCGGGCGTGCTGACCTGCTTGTCCAGGTCCGGCCGCTTGTAGTCGGCGGTGGCCGTCGTGAGCGTGGCGCTTTGCGCCTCCTGTTGCTCGCTCAGTTGCGTCAGCCCGTCGAATTCTTCGTTGGCCCCGGCGCGGCTGAATTTCATCTCCTGCTGCGGCAGTGGGGGGGCGAAGTACAGATCGTCGGAAATGACCACTGTGTGCGACTTGCCGTCCTTCGCGAAATCGAAGCGCGGAAACACACCGACCTCTTCCATGCTGCGGTGGACAAAATTCCAGTCCGTCTCCCACTGCACGCGATTCGAATACGAGCGGATCGGCGAGCGCAGATCAAATGTGTAATGGCCCTGCGCCTGGGGATGCTTGTCAATCACGTCGGACAGCACCTGCTGGCCCTGCACTTCCTGCCAGTCGCGCCGGTCGCTACTCAGCTTGAGGAAACTCAGGCATGACGAAAACTGGAGCTGAAAATACGTCACACCGCCATCGCTGCCAATTCTTCTCGCTCGCTGAACGTAGCCGTGGATCGGCAGATAGTTGCCGTCCGTCTGTTTGATCCAGAGTGTGACGGCCTGCAGCATCAGCGCACCGAGCTTGATCTGCGTGTCGTAAGTCGACGCCGCATCGACGGTCACCTCGTAGTTGCGTCCGAGCCGGGCATTGATCTTGGCATACAAAGGAACCAGCCAGTCTTTACCAACCGGCGTGTCGAGTTTGGCAAGACGATCGGCTTGCGCGTAGCCGGTGTTCAGCGCCGTGTCCAGTGCCTGGGAAGCCATGCGTTACCCCGTTCGTGCTTGAATTGCGCATTCGGCCACTGCAACTGCAAGTGGCCGGCACCGCGTGTTTTATTCGATGAAAAAGGAAAATTTGACCGGATAATCTGTCCGTCGGCAAATAAGACAAAGCAGCGAAAAACCCTGCCTCATCGCGCAGGGATAATATCAAAACCAGTGTTGCATGACTGTAGAGCAATGATGATTCTTGACAGTTACGGCATCGGCACATCCAGTTGATGCAAGTGGCATTTATTTCGCGTCCAACCGGCCGGTGCAAACGGGAATATCGAAGCGTCCTTTTTGAGGCCTGTCACCGGTATCCGACTATTCCAGATGGCGTATCCTGAATCGGAGAAATGCAGTGACCTATATGAATTGCCCCATTCACATCAATAGCTTCCGGTCCAGCACTCAACGCCCGATATGCACGGCACATACTCCGCCATTTAACAATCTCTATTGTCTCGCACGATTCAGTGCCTCAATTCTTCGATAAAATCCCACTGCGGAAATCAGGTGCGAGATGAAGAATTCAAGCGAATAGAACGTGATGGACGCAGCGAATATCGCGAACTATTCCACTCGCACCGGCCAATAAAATCATGCAGCATCGAAAATTTGCCTTTCTCACCCCATGTCTGCGCTCGCGTCTGATTCAGATCGCGATGTTGTATGCGATACCCGCCATTACCCATGCCGACTGCATAGACGATGCGGCATCGTTTCAACACGTCAACGTGGGTCTCATGCGTGCCATTGCCCAGGTCGAATCGGGTACGCAAACCCACGTCATTAACCGCAACAGCGATGGAACGTTCGATATCGGACTCATGCAGATCAACAGCTCGTGGCTGCCGCGGCTCGCTCGCGAGGGCATTTCGGAGCAGAGCCTGTTCGATCCGTGTACGAATGCGTATGTGGGCGCATGGATACTCTCGGAGAATATCCGGCAGTACGGCCCGACGTGGAGCGCGATTGGCGCCTATAACGCATCGTCGCCCGAGAAGCGGCTCGCCTATGCCCGCAAGGTGTACGCCACCGCGCAATCCATCGCCAGCTCGCCGGACTCGCCCATGCCCATTCTTCCGCCGTCCTATGTTCCGCCCGAAACGTACAACCCTTTCGCGCCCCTGGAGGTCAACCAGGTCAAGATGAGCGCGCCGCGAGGTATGCAAGCCGCACCGGCTCCGGCAACGGCGGCGTCTGCCGTTGCGCCGGCTACGCCCGGCTCCTATAACTTCGGCTGGACCATAACCGGAGCGGATGCGGCGAAACCCGTGCAGGTTTTCGACGACGGAACCAAGGTCTACGTCCAGTTCGGCGACCTGAAACACGTGCCGGCCATCTTCGCGGATACGCCACGCGGACGTGTCGTGCTGCGCTGGGAAGCGCAACCGCCCTACGCGATCATTTCGTCGCCGGAGCGCAAGCTGATCTTCCAGATCGGCTCAGCCGAAGCTATTGCACAACGGACAGCCGTTGGCGCAGCAACTGGAACGGCGACTGCGCAGGCGCAGGCCCTGGCGGCATCGGCAGCCGGCGTGGTTGCTGCTTCGAAGACCGCTGCGGCGCGCGGGGCAGCCGGGGCGTCGACGGATGCACTCTGGTACATCACCACGTCGTCAACGGCCAAGACAGCCCCAATACCTGCCGCGACTTTGCCTGCGCCGCAGGCCACCATGGGGACGCCCCAGGCTTTGCCGGTGAGCGCACAGCAAACGGCGCCGCAAGCAGCACAAAGGACGGACGCCAGCCATATGCCGGCATCCAAGCCACCGGCAGCCTCCCCCGGAACAAGCGCCCTGTGGTACGTCACAAAGTGATCCTCCTCAGCGTAGAAACGCGGGGGCTGCGGTGCCATCGACCTGACGGCGTTCGAGTGTCCTGAGTGACGGGGGCAATTCCATCTGAAGGCATGTCGCGCCATCACCCGTGAGATGCAGGCAAGCGCATCCGCACAATGAGTCGAAGCGACCCCGCATCTGCATTCGCGAATAGGGGTGACGGTTTGATAACCGATTGCTGAGCCGAAAAACAAAAACCCCGTCAATCATTGGATTGACGGGGTTTTGATGTTCTGCCCCGGCGGACCGTGAATGACGAAAGTGGGCAATTCGTTTACGCTATAACCCTCTCGTGACTGGGTACCCGTAGGACTTGAAACTCAGGCCGAGCGGCTCAATGCCAGACTGGCATCCGTCGCAGCAATCCCTATTCTGCGACGGAGCAAAAATCAGGCGCAAAACCGTCGCTTTAATCGGGATTTGCGCGACGCGTAAATCCCGTTCTATTTGAGCATCGATTGCACTGTCGCGAGCTGATGACTATGGCCGAGAAATTAACCATCTGGACGCTTGATTGGGTACCCGAAGGCCCCCGTGGATTTGTGCGCGACCTACGTTTGCGATGGGCTGCGGAGGAAGCAGGCCTTGCCTATGATGTGTGCTCTATCCCGTTCGAGGGTCGCGAGACAAACCATCTCGACCGTCAGCCTTTCGGGCAGGTTCCGTTTCTGACGGATGGCAATATCGAAATCTTTGAGAGTGGAGCGGGGCTGCTGCATCTTGCCCGAAAAAGCGAAAAACTCATGCCACGCGATCCTGTCGGAGAAGCCCAAACGCTTCAATGGACGATCGCCGCGCTCAACTCGATCGAGATGGTGTCAGTTCCCTGGTGGTTCCTGGAAGTGACCGGCGCTAAGGACAACGGTCTAACCGGCTGGCTGGCAAGCCGCCTCGACCACATGGAGCGCATCCTCAGGGAGCGAGAATGGCTGGCCGCCGACCGGTTCACTGTCGCGGACCTGCTGATGGCCGATGTTCTCCGCGTTGCAAAAGTTCGCTCCTTCGGAAATCGACCGGCGGCGGAATCCTATGTGGCTCGAATCACGGAGCGCCCCGCGTTCAGGAAAGCCTATGCCGATCAGATGACGCACTTCGCTGCGGCAAGCGAGGCCAGGCGCTAAGCTTTTGACCGCTCTTTGTCGCGGAAATCCTGAGTGAACGCGCGCCCTTAAGCAAGCCAAGGTGAGGTACAGGAAGCCATACCGGACCCGGCATACGTACGCGTCCATGATGCTTTCAGCGGGAGAGCATCCCATGTGGGTAGCTCGACAGATGAGGCACGCTAATCAGAACACCGCGGTACGTATTGACGCACGTTGGATGCCAGGCGCGGACCCAGATGCAGGAGGTAAAGCGGTGGAAAAATTTGCAGCGGGCATGCTGCGATTGCCGTGCGATTCAGAGCCGAAACAAGCCCCAAATAGCTGAATAAATCGCAGCGTGATTTTAGAGCCTTGATTTATAAGGGTACGCTGGCGGAGAGAGGGGGATTCGAACCCCCGATAGGCTATTAACCTATACACGCTTTCCAGGCGTGCGACTTAAACCACTCATCCATCTCTCCGGCGGGGAGCCGAATTATAGCAAACTTCACGCCTTCCGCTACACCCCTGCCCCACGTCCTCGCAAACCGCCTAAGGATGGCGAATATAGTCCACTAGCGCGATCGTATAAGCATCCGCTTTGCGATCGATCAGACTCACCCCGATCGCCACCAGAAACCCCGCCGGCACGCCGAACACACCCGAGCTGATCGGCTCGATGCCGAGCCAGCGCGCACCCGTGAAGCCCGTCATCTGCGTGAAGAACGGGTAGGTCGAGACGATGTAGTAGATGCACACGACGAGCCCCGCCACCATGCCCGCCACCGCGCCGAGCCGCGTCGTGCGTTTCCAGAACACGCCGAGCACGAGCACCGGGAACAGGCTCGACGCCGCCAGCGAAAACGCCGCGCCGACCAGGAACAGGATGTTCCCCGTATTCAACGACGCCACGTACGACGCAAACAGCGCCACCCCGAGCAGCAGAATCTTCGAGATCGTCACGCGCCGCTGGCTCGACGCATTCGGATCGACCATGTGGTAGTACACGTCGTGCGACAGCGCGTTCGCGATCGTCAGCAGCAAACCGTCGGCGGTCGACAGCGCCGCCGCCAGCGCCCCCGCCGCGATCAAGCCCGACATCACATACGGCAACCCCGCGATCTCGGGCGCCGCCAGCACGACCATGTCCGGCTGCATCTGAATCTCGCTCCAGCGCACGATGCCATCGCCGTTCGTATCGGCGAGGCTGATCAGGCTCGGCTCGACCTTGCGCCATTGCGTAAGCCATTGCGGCAGATCGGCGAAGTGATGGCCGATGAGACTGGTCAGAATCTCGTACTTGATCAGCACGGCCAGTACCGGCACGGTCAGATAGAACAGCGCCACGAAAAAAAGCGTCCAGCCGACCGAGCGGCGCGCCGACGCAACCGATGTCGTCGTGTTGTAGCGCGTGAGAATATGCGGCAGACTCGCCGTGCCGAGCGACAGACACAGCAGCAGCGACAGAAAATTACGCACATGCGTGCCGCGGTCTTCGTCGCCGACAGCGGGAAACGGTTCGTGCATCGGCACCGGCGCGGCCGCGCGCATCAGCATGTCGTCGCGTTGCTGGGTCCAGACGATCTGCGCGGCCGCGGCATCGCGCGGAAACTGTTCGAGCGCACGCTCGCGCTCCTTGATCTCGCGCAGCGGACCATTGTGGCGGCGGAGATCCGCGACTTCCTGCGTGAGCCGCTGCTTCCCGTCGACGAACGATTGCGGCAGCATATCGAGCCGCAGTTGCATCAACGCGGCGCGGCGTCGATAGTCGTCGCGCACGCGCTGTTCGAGCGGCGCGTCGCGCACCTGTTTCTCGAGCCCTTCCATGCGCTCCATCAAGCGTCCGTAGCTGACTTGCGGCACCCAGCCGAGGCCGTCCTTGTGCGCGATCATCGATACCGGGATCAGGATCGCCGCGATCAGGATGATGTACTGCGCGACCTGGGTCCACGTGACCGCGCGCATGCCGCCGAGAAACGAGCACACGAGAATGCCCGCGAGTCCGCAGAAAATGCCGACCGCGAAATCGACGCCGATAAAGCGCGTCGCGATCAAACCCACGCCCTGAATCTGCGCGACCAGATAAACGAACGAGCACAGGATCGCGGCGAGCGCCGCGAGGCCGCGCACCGCGTTGCTCGAAAAGCGCGTGCCGAGAAAATCGGGAATCGTGTAGCGCGCGAGCTTGCGCACATACGGCGCGAGCAGGAACGCGACGAGGCAGTAGCCGCCGGTCCAGCCCATCAGATACGCGAGGCCGTCGTAGCCGGTCGCGTAGATCGAGCCGGCGAGGCCGATGAACGACGCGGCCGAGAGCCAGTCGGCCGCGGTCGCCATGCCGTTGAACGCCGACGGCACGCGCCGCCCCGCCACGTAGTATTCGACCAGATCGGACGTGCGCGACAGCACGCCGATCACCGCATACACCGCGATCGGCACGAACAGGAACACATAGCCGATCCACACGCCGGGCCCCGTGCGGCGCTCGATGCGCCACATCACGTAGACGAACAGCAGGAAGCCGAGCGTATAGAACGCGTACGAGCGGATCAGTCGATGCGTGAGATTCATTGGCTCAGCGTCCGCGCGCGGCCGGCGCGCCCGCGCCCGCCGTGGTGTTCGCGGTGGAATCGGCGGCGGCACGCTGCGTCGCATCCGCTTCGAACGCGCGCTGCAACTGGCGATCGGCGCGCTGCATCAGCACGATGTACACGACGATCAGCGCAAGGTAGATCAGGATCGCGCCCTGCGCGCCGAAATAGAACGGCAGCCTGAAGCCCTCGACGCGCACCTGTTCGAGCGCGGGCGCGAGCAGCGGCACGACGAACGACACGATGAAGCCGAGCGTCATCAGCGCGGCGATCAGCGCGAGATTGAAACGCCAGTACTTGCGATGCGCGAGCGCCATCGCCGCCGAGACCGGTGGCGGTTCGGGCGCGGGGTTCAGCGTGGCGTGAGAGGGACGGTGCGGCGCGGCCATGCGCCTATGTATCAAAAAGGTATCGGCGAGGCAATCGGGATTGTCCGCGCGAGGATGCCGGTCAAGCGGGTTGGTTCGATCCCGCTCGCTTGACCCCGGTTATCCGAATCAGCAGCGAACGGGGCCGCGCATCGCACGCGCAAGCGGATCGACCGGCAGACTGACAACCGCCGCCGCCCGCTTGCACAGCCCCGCTCATGACATCCTCAACGCCGCGTCAAAGCGACTCGCCGAGCTGATCGAGAATCGCCGGATTCTCGAGCGTCGACACGTCCTGCGTGATCGCCTCGCCCTTCGCGAGCGAGCGCAGCAGACGGCGCATGATCTTGCCCGAACGCGTCTTCGGCAGGTTCTCGCCGAAGCGGATGTCCTTCGGTTTCGCGATCGGACCGATCTCCTTGCCGACCCAGTTGCGCAGTTCGTTGGCGAGCTTCGTGGCCTCTTCGCCTTGCGGACGCGCGCCCTTCAGCACGACGAACGCGCACACCGCTTCGCCGGTCGTCGCATCGGGACGCCCCACCACGGCAGCCTCGGCGACGAGCGGATTCGACACGAGCGCCGACTCGATCTCCATCGTGCCGAGCCGGTGGCCCGACACGTTCAGCACGTCGTCGATGCGGCCCATGATCGTGAAGTAGCCGGTTTCCTTGTCGCGCACCGCGCCGTCGCCGGCGAGGTAGAGCTTGCCGCCGAGTTCCTCGGGGAAATAGCTCTTCTTGTAGCGGTCCGGGTCGCCCCACACGTTGCGCAGCATCGAGGGCCACGGACGCTTCACGACCAGAATGCCGCCCTGCCCGTTCGGCACGTCCTGGCCGGTTTCGTCGACGACCGCCGCCATGATGCCCGGCAGCGGCAGCGTGCACGAACCCGGCACGAGCGGCGTCGCGCCCGGCAGCGGCGTAATCATGTGGCCGCCGGTCTCGGTCTGCCACCACGTATCGACGATCGGGCAGCGGCCACCGCCGACGTTCTCGTAGTACCACACCCACGCTTCCGGATTGATCGGCTCGCCGACCGTGCCGATGATGCGCAAGGTCGACAGGTCGTGGCTCTTCGGATGCACTTTCGCATCGGCCTCGGAGAACTTGATGAGCGAACGGATCGCGGTCGGCGCCGTATAGAACAGCGTGACCTTGTGCTTCGCGATCATCTGCCAGAAACGACCGGCGTCCGGATACGTCGGCACGCCTTCGAACACGACCTGGGTGCCGCCGAGCGTGAGCGGTCCGTACGTGATGTAGCTATGGCCCGTGATCCAGCCGATGTCGGCGGTACACCAGAACACGTCGGACGGCTTCCAGTCGAAGGTCCACTTCAGCGTCTGCGCGGCCCACAGCAGATAGCCGCCGGTGCTGTGCTGCACGCCCTTCGGCTTGCCGGTCGAGCCCGACGTATAGAGAATGAAGAGCGGATGCTCGGCGTCGACCCACTCGGGCGCGCACTGATCCGACTCGGCCTGCGCAAGTTCGTGCATCCACAGGTCGCGCCCTTCGTTCCATGCGACCTTGCCGCCGGTGCGCCTGTACACGATCACGCTCGTGACCTTCTCGCAGCCGCCGAGCGCGAGCGCTTCGTCGGCGATGTTCTTGAGCGGCAAGGCCTTGCCGCCGCGCATCTGTTCGTCGGACGTGATGAGCGCGACGGCGCCGACATCGACGAGCCGTTCGTTGAGCGACTTCGACGAGAAGCCGCCGAACACCACCGAGTGCGTCGCGCCGATGCGCGCGCAGGCCTGCATCGCGACGATGCCCTCGATCGACATCGGCATATAGATGACGACCGGATCGCCTTTCTTCACGCCGCGTTTTTTCAGCGCATTCGCAAAGCGCGATACGCGTTGCAGCAGGTCCCGATAGGTGACGTTGGTGACGGTGCCGTCGTCGGCCTCGAACACGATCGCGACGCGCTCGCCATGGCCGGCCTCGACGTGACGGTCGAGGCTGTTGTACGACGCGTTCAGCTGGCCGTCTTCGAACCACGCGTAGAACGGTGCCTTCGATTCGTCGAGCACCTTCGTGAACGGCTTGTGCCAGCTCAGCGTCTCCTTCGCGAGACGCCCCCAGAAGCCTTCGTAATCGCGCTCCGCTTCGGCGGCGAGCGCCCGGTACGCATCCATGCCGGAGATCGTGGCGCCCTTCGCCGTTTCGGCTGAGGGCGGAAAAACGCGGCTTTCCTGAAGAACCGATTCAATCGCAGACATCGACAGCCCCTTGGTGAAAATAAACGTAAAACCCTGACCGGCGCGCAGGCGCGCCCTATCCTGTTGAAGCCGCAACGAACGACCGTGTGCTGCGATGCCATGCTGCGATGCCGTCCCGCGTACCCGTGCGGCAACGCAGCATTCATGCGCGCCATGCAGGCCGGCCGTTGCGCCTGAACGCTGATGTTCAAACATAAGCGCTGCAACTTACCGGCCACTTACGCGCGCGGCTTCGGCACACAGGCGAAAACCCTTAGACGCCGGACGCGGCATGCTGCGTTAGCGCATCGAGTGCGGTATGCGACGAGCACGCCGCATACCGCGGCCCCGCAGGCATGCAACGCTTTGGCCGGGCACCCGCCACGCCGCCGCAGCGCCCCGCCGCAGTTGCTCGTGGTTGCCCGTCCTTCCCTTTACGCTCGCTCGCACGGTCTCTTACAATGCTAACTGAACTAGCCGCCCGGATTCCAGCTTGAATCGCTACGCCCTGCTTCTCATTACCTCGATGCTGCTCGTCGGCAGCAATGTCGGTATCGGCAAATCGATCGTCGCCTTCGTCCCTGTTCCCCTGTTCGCGCTGCTGCGTTTCGTCATCGCAATGGCCGTGCTGGGGCCGCTGCTGCGCGTCGCCAAACTGCGCCGCGTCAAGCGCGATGAATGGATCAACCTGTTTTTGCAGGCACTGTTCGGCACCTTCGGGTTTACGCTGCTGATGCTCAACGGCGTCGCGCGCACGAGCGCGGTCGCGGCCGGGGTCATTACGAGCACGATTCCGGCGGTCGTCGCGCTGCTGTCGTGGCTGATTCTCAAGGAGCGGCCCAATGGCCGCGCGCTCGCGTCGATCGCGCTGGCGATCGCCGGCGTCGTCGTGATCAATCTCGCGCACGCCGACAAGGGCGCGGGCAGCCCGGGTTCGTTCGCGGGCAACCTGATGGTGCTCGGCGCGGTGTGCTGCGAATCGGTCTATATCATCCTGTCGCGCCGTCTCACGCAAACGCTCGCGCCGCTCGACATCTGCGCCTACACCCACCTGTTCGGCCTGCTGCTGATGCTGCCGCTCGGCATCGGCACGTTCGCGCATTTCGACTATCGCGCGGTGCCGGCGAGCATCTGGATGCTGGTGCTGTGGTACGGGCTGTCGGCCAGCATCTTCTCGTTCTGGCTCTGGATGAAAGGCATCCGCCACGTGCCCGGCAGTCTCGCGGGCGTCTTCAGCGCGGTGCTGCCGGTGGCGGCGGCGCTCTACGGCATCGTGTTTCTCGGCGAGCGGCCCACGCTCGCGCACGGCATCGCGCTCGCCTGCGTGATCACCGGCATCGGGCTCGCGAGCCTCAAGGCGAAGCGCGTGCCGCCGGTCGCCTCGTAGCGCCGCCCGCCCGGCGGCCCCGGCGCCGCTCATCTGCCCGCCATGCGGCGGCCGATCCGACCGACGCTGTACAATAGCGCGCCCGATGCGAGTTTGCGG
>NZ_JAAGPQ010000136.1:0-16168 GCF_017104985.1 Paraburkholderia sp. Ac-20342
TTTCCGCGATGTTGTCGATGGTCTTCTGGAAGTCGTCCCACACGGAGACCGTGCAGTTCACGGCGGTGACGCCGCCCTTGCGCATGTCTTCGAACACCGAGCGTTCGAATTTCGAAATGTTCAGACCATCGATGATGATGCTCGAATCGTGAAGAGTACTCATTGCCTAAATCCGTTCAGGTTTGCAGGTCAGCGTCAAAAGCAGGTCAAAAGCAGGTCGGAAGCGCACCGAACGCGCTCAGACGGGCCGTTTGACGGCGTGCTTCACGGACGCCGCGTCGTTGTCGTGCGTCGTGCCGGCTTCCTCGAGTGCGGTGGTGGAAGTCTCTCGCAGCGAGAGGCCGCCGAGCATGGCGAAAATGGATACGGCGATCAGGTAATAGGCCGGCGAGAGGTTCGTTCCCGTCACGGAGATGAGCCAGGTCGCGACGAGCGGCGCGGTGCCGCCGAAAATCGTGTACGCGAGGTTATAAGTAATGGCCGATGCCGTATAGCGTGTTTGCGTGGGGAACACTTCCGACAGAAGCGGCGCAGTGACCACGCCCGAGAGAACGGCACCCACGGCAAGCAGCGCGACGCCGAGCAGCGACGGGGACAAGCTGCCGGAGCCGCCTAGCGTGAAGGCGGGATAAACCGACACGATGATGAACACGCAGGTGCTGGCAATCGTCGCGCGCCGGCCGACCCGATCGGAGAAGAGCCCGGCGAGCGGGCACAATGCCGCAGCGAAGAACAGCGCAAGAACGGTCACGAGGAGAGAGCTTCCGCGAGACAGATGCCCGGCGACCTGGAGATACGTGGCGAAATAGGTTGTGAACGTATAGAAGGAGAGCGCCGTCACCGAGATGAACGCGCCGAGCTTCAGTATGTTTCCGGACTGCGAACGCAGGGTTTCCACCAAGGGGGCGTGTGCGACTTTCTTCTTGCCTTCGAGTGCCTTGAAAGCCGGCGTCTCATGCAGATTCATGCGCAGATACACGCCGATAAGACCGACCGGCGCCGCGACCAGAAACGGAATGCGCCAGCCCCAGTCGACCATCGTCGCGGACGACAGCGAGGATTCGAGCACGTAAGTCACCACGGCCGCGCACGCGAACGAAGAAAAGGTCGAGACCGGCACGAAGCTGCCGAAGAAGGCACGCCGGCGGCGGGGCGCATGCTCCATCACATACGCGCACGCTCCCGCGTATTCGCCACCAGCGGAAAACCCCTGTACGCAGCGAATGATCGTGAGCAGCAGCGGTGCCCAGTAGCCGATGCGGGCATAAGTCGGGAGCAGGCCGATCAGCGTCGTGGCACCGGCCATCATCAGGATGGTGAGGGCGAGCGTTCGCTTGCGGCCGAACCGGTCGCCGATGACCCCGAAAAACAGGCCGCCGAGCGGACGCAGCGCGAAGGCGACCGCAAAGACCGCAAATGTCTTGAGAAGCCCGACCGTGGGATCGCTGCCGGGAAAGAATTCGCGAGTGAGGATGGTCGCGAGGAATCCGTACGCGGCGAAATCGAACCACTCGACGAAATTGCCTATTGAAGCCGCCGCGATGACGCGTCTGAGCGTCCTGGTATCGACCTCTTGGGTTGCTTGATTCGACATCGTTTCCTATCCCTCTCAATGGCCGGTTTCGGACCGGGTTGAAAGCAGGGTAGGTGCACAAATTACCTAGGTCTACAGGTATCGGTTACCTAGGTAATCGATACCTTGAGCAGACGTTACCGTGTCGAACAGAACCCTTATTCGGCGCTCTTGCGTTCAGCCTGTTCATGTATCGCCGCAATCAGCGCCAGCAGTTGCTCTGCGGCAAATGGCTTGGGCAGCGAGGCGCAGTCGAAGCCGAGTTCTTCGGGAGCGGGGGCTTCCTGGCCGGACGCAAAAACTATTCTGATGTCCGCATGCTGCCCGAGCGCAGCGCGGGCGAGTTCAATGCCGGACATGCCGGGAAGCATGATGTCGGTGAGAAGCACGTCCGCTTTTCGCGTCGCCAATAGCCGCATTGCCGCTTCGGCGTCGGCGGCCTGTTGCACGTCATAGCCCATGCCGGCCAGCAACTCGCTGACGGCTTCGCGAGAAGCGTCGTCGTCGTCCACGATGAGAATGGAGAAGCCGGCTGGCGCAGGCGCCACGTTCGATGGCGTTTGTCCCGCAGAGAGGGGCGCCGTTGCCGTGCCGGCGTTCGGGGCAGGGGACGGACCCAGCAGACGGCGGATCTTCGAGGCAAGCTGTTCCCGGCTGTAGGGCTTGCTCAGCAGATGCACGCCCGGGTCGAGCCGGCCGCCATGCACGATGGCATTCTGCGTATATCCCGAAGTGAAAAGGATCTTCATGTTCGGTAGAAACTGGGCCGCGAGCTTGACGAGTTCGGTACTGCGCATCGTGCCGGGCATCACCACGTCCGTAAACATCAGGTCGACATGGATGCCGCTTTCCACGATCACCAGCGCGCTTTGCGCATCGTCTGCTTTCAGTACCGTATAGCCCAGTTGCCTGAGCGTTTCCACGACCGTTGCCTGCACGCGCCTGTCGTCCTCGACGACGAGAATGGTTTCCGAGCCTCCGGCGAGAACGATCGGGTGTACGGGTTCGCGCTCGGCGGCCTTATCCATCGAACGGGGCAGATAGATCTTCACGGTGGTCCCGTGTCCGGGCTCGCTGTAAATCCGGATATGGCCGCCGCTCTGCTTGACGAAGCCATACGCCATGCTTAAGCCCAGCCCCGTGCCTTTCCCTTCGCGCTTGGTCGTAAAGAACGGCTCGAAGGCGCGTTCCACGACATCGGGGGGCATGCCCGTTCCGGTGTCGGTAATGGCGAGCAGGACGTATTGTCCCTCGCGAACGTCCGCGGCAAGGGCGCTATAGTGGTCGTCGAGCATGGCGTTCGACAGTTCGAGCGTCAGCTTGCCGCCTTCCGGCATCGCATCCCGGGCGTTGATGGCAAGATTCAGCACCACGTTCTCGAGATGGTTCGGGTCGACCAGCGTATTCCACAGGCCGCCGGCAATGACCGTTTCCACGTTGATCAGTTCGCCTAATGCTCGCCTGAGCAGATCGTCCATGCCGCGCAGCATGGCGGCGAGGTTGACGGCGATCGGCTGCAACGCCTGGCGGCGCCCGAAGGCTAGCAGCTGCGATGCGAGCTTTGCCCCGTGTTCGACTGCCTCGATCGCCTTGCCGAGCCGCTCCCGTGTCCACCCGTCGCGGCCGTGCCGGCCTTCGAGCAGTTCCAGGTTGCCGCGCAGCACCTGCAGGACGTTGTTGAAATCGTGCGCGACCCCGCCGGTCAGCTTGCCGAGCGCTTCCATCTTCTGTGACTGAAGCAGCGCAGCGCGGGCTTTTTCAAGTTCTTCGTGAGCACTCTTGCGCTCCGTCACGTCGCGGGTCACCTTGGCGAAGCCGATCAGCTTGCCGTCCTCATCGCGGATCGCGTCGATCACGACATTGGCCCAGAACCGGCTGCCGTCCTTCCTGACGCGCCATCCTTCGGTTTCGAAGCGCCCCTCGTCGGCGGCTATGGTCAGGCCGCGCTGAGGCAGTTTGCGCGCGATATCTTCAGCCGTATAGAAGCGCCTGAAATGCGTGCCGACAACTTCGCTCGCCTCATAGCCCTTGATGCGCGCGGCCCCGAGGTTCCAGTTTGTCACGAGGCCTTCGGGAGACAGCATGAAGATCGCGTAATCGGTTACGCCCTGCACCAGCAGCCTGAACCGCCGCTCGTTGTCCAGTACCGCTTCGCAGGCGAGGCGTTTTTCCGTGGTGTCCTGTACGATCTCGCCGAAACCGATGGATGTACCGTCCGCGGCATCGAGCGCCACGATGACCACCGTGGCCCAGAACCGTGTGCCGTCCTTGCGCACGCGCCAGCCTTCCGTTTCATATTGACCCTGTTCCCGCGCCGCTTGCAGGGCCGCTTGCGGGATGCCGTCGAGCCGGTCGTCCTGCGTATAAAACAGGGAAAAGTGCTGGCCGATGATCTCCTCGCAATCGTATCCCGCGATGCGCCTCGCGCCGGGGTTCCAACTGGCAACGTCGCCCTGTTCGGTGAGCCTGAAGATTGCGTACCCCGACACGCGCGCAATCAGGGCGCGTGGCCATACGGAATCGGTATCGTGGTTCGGGTTGCCATCCATCGGATCACTCGTTCGATTCACGGTACGACATGCGAAAGAGGCGAGGCGCTCACGACCGCTACCTGGAATGCGCGGGAGGCACCTGGTGCAACATGGCGCTCTCCACCTCGCCGTGCAAGTGACCTTGCGCCCACTCGAAACCGGCGCGCGTGACGATGTCCAGATCCATCTCGTCTTCCACGCCTTCGATGACGACGGTACGGGCCAAGCCGGTCATGCGGTGAAGCCGTTCGAAGCCGTGGGACGTGTCTTTTGCATCCGTCAGGAACGAGGTATCCAGTTTGATGATGTCCGGCGTGCCGATGTCGATGGCGTTTTGCGTGCCATAGCGCGAACCGAAATCGTCGATCGCCACTTTGCAGCCGAGCCGGTTCAGGCAACGCGAGAACTCTTGCGCCTCGGCGGGCTTGAGCGGCGCGGTTTCGGTTATTTCGAGGACCAGCCGCCGGGCGATGTCCGGCCGACGCTTCAACCGGTCGATGATGGCGGTCCACCAGTGGGAGAGCGCGGCGCTGGCGGCGGAAATGTTGCAGCCGAGCATCAGCGTGTCATCGGCGGCCAATCGGTCGATCACCGACGACACGACGATCTGGTCGAATTCGTTCATGAGCAGTGCCCGCTCGATACTGGGGATGAAGCTGGACGGCATCATCGCGCAACGGGACTCCGGCAGAATCACTCGCGCGAGGCATTCGTCGTATAACGAACGGTCCTGCTCGCCGACGTTGAAAATCGGCTGCAGGGAAAGTGCCAGATGCCCGTGCGCCATGGCATTCAGGACCTCGGTGGCGTGTGCGAGATGCATGCGCCCTTCCGACGCCGGAATTCTCACGACCTTCGTATGAGGTCTGCCGTCGGGACGCTCGACGGTAACGTCCAGCGCGGCAAGCGGGAGCAGGCCATGAGCAGAGGCAATATGCCTGAGCAGCATCTCGATGCAGGCATGGGTTCTCGACAGGCTCATGCTCGCCTTCAGCATCCCGGTGACGCGAATGCATCCGGCGTCCACCCGGCAGATCGTTGCCTGGTCGTCGACGATACCTCTGATACGCTCGAAAAATTCTATATCCATTGCGCGGGAAATCATTTTCTGATATCGCCGCTCGATTTCCTTGAGGTTCGTTATCCTTATGACCATATCCAGCCACCCGTCATGGTAGTGGCAGGCCGATGGCGTACTCGAAGCGGGTTGGATCATGAATCGCCTACGGTTAGCATGCCTGAATGACTTTTTTAATGCCGCTTCGGTTTGCGCGGCTACGTGTTACCTGGGTCGATGCTGGATCTTGCTGGCCGGGTCTCCGGCCAATCAGGTAACCCCTCGTTACGCGACGTCATCGATGCTGGTATTTTTTTCAAATACTGGGCTTGTCGCGGCGCCCATTGCCGAACCTCATGCGATGCCCTCATTTTTCACGGACATCGTTCGTGTTTCACGGAATAAAAAACGCGCGGGTGAGGTCAATCCGCGCAAAAGCACCCGGTGCGAGGGACACCGGATACGGTTAAATCGTCCTGGCAATATCGACAAACTATTTTCGATGCTCGTTTATCTGCAACCTATTCGTTTGCTCAACGTCGCGGCCGACGCTCTTCGTCCTCGCCGAAGTAAAAATGACTCAACTGCGGTTTAGCCGCTTCGTTGTATGGCCTTTAATAACCAAGGCGAACGGGATCGACAAATGGACCACCGGTTTCTCGAAAAAAATTGCTATCGACGGCGTTGCCTTGATTTTTGCGATCTATTGTCGCGATCGGTTCAGGGTTAACCACAGTCTTCCTGGGAAATTCCATGCGTTTTGTCGGATTTTTAGCCCCGCTTCCCGCCATTTGTCATTTCTTAACAGTCGAAAGCCCCATATTTGCCAAAATATTTTTGTTGATTTAATGATTGGGAACGATAATGTCATCCAGAACATAGGACTTGTCTTATTCTTGAAATATCCAGGTGGGCGCGATGGCGTGCCTTCATGGCGGTTGATCGAAACACGGGGCGAAGAAGATGGCTGGCGTACTGGACGATCTTTTACGGGGCTACGGCGATCTTCGGCGCTATCTCTCCAAACGGTTGAGCAGCGAAGACGCCGCCGATATTGCACAGGCATCGTTCGAGGTGGCGCTGCGCTATGTCGGGCAGAACGAGGTGCAGTCGCCCGCGGCGTTGATCTTTCACGTTTCGCGCAATTTGCAGATCGATGCGGCGCGCCGGAGAAAATTCTTGCCCCAGCAATTGTGCGAAGACGAGACCGGGGACGATGCGCTCGACCGACTCGGACGCACCGATGTGACTCCCGAGCGGGAATGCATCGGCCGGCAGACGCTGGATCAGGTTGTTCAGGCGCTGGATGGGCTTCCACCGCGCTGTCGCGAAGCGTTTATTCTGTGTAAACTGAATGGTCTCTCATACGAAGAAGCCGCTCACGAAATGGAAATCAGCCCGACGGTCATCAAGAAGTATCTGGTTCAGGCAATGAAGGCATGCCGTGAGGCCGCGCTATAAATACTAGATGACTGCGGGTTGCAAACCTTTGTGGTCGGCAGCATGACATGTCGCTAACCCAGGCCGAGATCGATGTAGCCGATGATCTCCTCGTTTCACTGGCATTTGGCAGTGACGAGGAGAAGTCGCGTGCTCGAACCGAACTCGACGAGTGGGCAAGCAGCGCGCCCGCGCGGCTTCAGTACGTTGCCGATCACCATGCGGCGGAACGCACCATCGACGCGCTGGCCGACGATCTGGGCCGACTGTACCGCCGGCATGTCGATGTACCCGCTCGCTTGACCCCAGCCGCCCCAACCATCCCAACCGCCCCGACTCTTTCCCCGCCACGCGGGAAGGTCGCTCCGCGAGCGCCGAGGCAAAACTGGTATCGGGGCGCGGCGGCCTATGGCGCCGGTTTGCTCTTCTGTTCGGTATCCGTGCTGTGGATCGTCAATCCGGTTTTGTCGTCCGAGCATCTGCAATCGGCGATCGGAGAACATCTCGATGCCACGCTCGCGGACGGCAGCCAGGTCGTGCTCAATACCGACACGGAGTTGACCTTCGTTAACCGGCTGCGCTCCCGCGACGTGACGATGCAGCGCGGCGAGGCCTTGTTCTCGGTCGTCCACAATGCGGTGAGGCCCTTCGAGGTCGCGGCGGGCACCGCCAGCGTGCGCGATATCGGCACCCGCTTCTCGGTGCGGAAAATGTCCGACGGCGTGGATGTCGCCGTGCTCGAAGGCAACGTCGAGCTGTCCGCGGCGAGCGGGATCGCGCCGGTCGCGTTGAGCGCCGGACAGGCGGCCCGCGCGGATCGCCTGGGCAGTGTCGAGATTCAGGACCAGCAGCAGTTCGAGGCGATGACAAGCTGGAAGGACAATCGCCTGCAATTCAACGGCACGCCGTTGCGGGACGTCGTCGAAGAGGTGCAGCGCTACCGGAAAACGCCGGTCGTGCTTGCGGATAGCCGGATTGGCGATTATCGCGTGACGGGGGGATTTTCCAGTACCGATCCCGATCTTCTGTTGAAAACCTTATCGCAGGTCGTCCCCGTGACTGTCGAATTTCAGAAAAACGGCACGGCGGTGATTGCATCTCGTCGCTGAATGCCGCCCCGTCGGTTATGCGGCTCGTGGGAGCAGTCGTTGCAATTCATTCAAAACGCTCAATAAAAATATGAGCGGCCGACTGACTGGCTTATTCACCGATGTCGTTTGTCTTTATTCAAGGCAGATAGGGCGCGACGCAGCGTGAATATCGTGCGGGTCAAGCGCGACGCAATGGCGTGGGGAGAATGGGGAAGGGGAAATCCGCCGATACGGAGTTCGTGTTCTACAGGCTCGCCGGCGAGAATCGGGTGTCCAACTGGGTAACCGACAGCCATCTGAAAGCGGCATTCTCCATGGGACCGCTCAAGCAGACCATGCTGGCCGGCTTCCAGTACCCGGTCAATTGGAACAGCCCGAAGTCGACCGTGAATGTCGGCGATTACATCGGTGTGCCGTTTCCAGACCACCCTATAGCGGACCGTTCGCCTATTCCCCGGCTGGGAAAAATGACTTCGATAACGTCTATCTGCAGGATCGACTGCAATAGATTTCTTGGATCAAATGACGATTCGGATAAGATAATTTTCAAACGGATGACTGGTCCGTTTAGCCGCGTCGTTCGCCCTTACACGCAGGCGATGTAAAACGAAGCCGCGGACGGCGTGAGCGCCGTCTAACGAAGACTCGTGTAAAAAATCACGGCCAGGCTGCGTGAGTGAGCTTCATCGATCCTAGGAGAATGTTCTCGCCGCCGCGGGCGATCCAGACCGTGGCGCCGGCGGCTTTCCCATATGATCAGGATGCCATATCGATAAATTTCGACTTGTTTGTAGTGGAATGCAGCGTCGGGCAACACGAATTTCAAGCAATAGTCGCCGTTGAAAACGGAAATGAGCCGCCGGGTGTGTGATGAATAAATTTACCAGTTACATGCAGAGGAAGACGGATCTGGAGTCCCAGATCGCGAGGGATCGCGCGCTTGTTCGAGACGAGATACTGCTTGAAATCATGAGCGCGATCGAGGAATTCAACTTCGATCGGGAGGAGCTGTTTCCAAACGGCAAGCGACGAAAAATCAAACCGCGCTATTTCGACCCTCAAAGCGGCGCGGTATGGAGTGGTCGAGGACGCGAGCCGCTCTGGCTGAAAGGCAAGGACCGGCGCGACTTCGAAGTGGAAACGGCGGGAGTGGACGATGCGCGGGAACACGACCAGCATTGAAGTGCCGTCGGCGGGTTCGGCTCGGACACCTGTGACGGTGCGTAAGAGCAGGCGCCCGTAGTCGGGTCCAGAGTGGGTGGACTCTCTGGCCACGATCGATTTCATGCGACGACTCTCTATTGGCGCGTGCCGGATCGCATCGATTGCACTGCTGCAACTAGCGGCAGTGGCGAGCGCATCGGCGTTTCCGTCCGCGGCTTCCGCTCCGGACGTGAGCACCGTCGATGCCGCGCCCGTTCCGGCCATTTCGCTGAGCGACGCGGTTGTGCAACTCGAGCAGATGCAGGTCGAACAGGACCGCATCAAGCAGCAGACTTCGACCGTCACCAGCGGCAAGGCACTCGACGCACTCGACGACGCCACTCAGCAACTGAGTACCGATGTCGGCAAGCTGCAAAGCGAACTCGTTCCGCAGCGCGCGCGGCTCCAGGCACAACTCGACGTGCTCGGGCCGCCGCCTGCCGCTGGCGCCGCGCCCGAAACCCCGGCCGTCGCGCAGCAGCGCGAAATCCTGAATGCGCGCAAAACACGGATCGACGCGGCGCTGAAGCAGGCCGCCGATCAGAAAACCAACCTCGCGAATCTGTCCGATCAGTTCGCGAAGCTGCATCGCAGCCTGCTTAAAAACGAACTCGTGTTCCGCTCGGGCAGCATCTTCGGCGCGCGGTTCTGGTTGCCGCTGTTTCGGCTTCCGCCGGAGGACGAGCGCAGGCTCGGTGCATTCGGCGCCGAACTGCGCGCGATGCTGCAGTCGTCCTGGGTGCCCGGACAACGCACGATCACCGTATTGCTGTTGATCGCCGCGTTCGCGATCTGGCTCGGCGGCCGCCGGCTCGTCGAGCATGCGCTCGCCTGGCTTTGCCTGAACCGCTTACCGGCCACGCGTTTGCGCCGTAGTGCGCTGGCGTTGTCGACGGCCATTTCCACGCTATTGGCAACGGCGTTCGCCGTGCAGGTTCTTTATCTCGCGCTGGCGCGCCACAGCGAACTCACGCCGGCGATGGCCGATCTATGGGACCAGTTCGGCAAGCTGGCCGTGACCTGCGCGCTGATCGCCGGGCTCGGCCGCGCGCTGCTATGCACGAACCGCCCGAGCTGGCGGCTGCCGGCGCTTGCCGATCCGGTCGCCCTCGCGATGAAGCCGTTCGTGGGCGTGCTGGCCGCGCTGCTGCTGCTGTCGGGCGCGCTCGAATCGGTCAACCGGATCGCCGACACGAGCCTGTCGGTCACGCTGTTCGGCCGCGGCCTCGTATCGCTCGTCGTCGCGCTGACGGTCGGCACGTCGCTGCTGCGCTCGAACCGCGTGCGCAGCGCGCTCGCGGCCGCCGGCGAGTCGCCCGAACGACGCTCGACGCTCGCCGGGCTGATCCACGCCGGCGTGACGCTGGCGACCGCCGCGGCGCTGATCGCGCTGGCCGTGGGCTATATCACGGTCGCTCGCTTCATCACTTACGAACTCGTGTGGTTCGAGATCGTGCTGTGCAGCGTCTACGTGCTCACGCAACTGACGCGCGACGCAAGCCAAAGCCTGTTCTCCGCGAGCCTGCCGACGGGCCGGCAGATCCGGCATCTGTTCGCGCTCGACGACCGGCATCTTGCTCAGGCGCATACCGTGGTGTCGGGTCTCGGCACGAGCCTGCTGACGGTGGTCGCGGCCATCGCGCTGCTGATGGGCGGCTTCGGCACGACGCCGGGCGATCTGCTCGGCAGCGTGCTTGCGATGATCGGTGGCCAGAAGCTGCAAAGCCTGAACATCATGCCCGAGCGCATCATGAATGCCGCGATCGGGTTCGCGATCGGCTTCTACCTGCTGCGCTCGGTACGCCGCTGGCTCGACGACGAGTTCATGCCCGCGCTCGGCATGGACACGGGGATGCGCCTGTCGCTGATTACGCTATTCACCAATGTCGGCTACGTGCTGCTCGTGTTGATGATGCTCGGGCTGCTCGGCGTCAGATGGAGCAACCTGGCATGGATCGTCAGCGCGCTGTCGGTCGGTATCGGCTTCGGCCTGCAGGAGATCGTGAAGAATTTCATCTCGGGGCTGATCCTGCTGACCGAGCGGCCGGTGAAGGTTGGCGACATGATCAGCATTGCGGGCGTCGAAGGCGATATCCGCCGCATCAACGTGCGCGCGACCGAGATCCAGCTCGGCGATCGTTCGACGGTGATCGTGCCGAACTCGCAGCTGATCTCGCAGAACCTGCGCAACGTGACGATGGGCAACAGCACGCAAGGCGTCGCGACGCTCGTGCTGACGTTTCCGCTGAATACCGATCCCGAGCAGGTGCGCGACCTGTTGCTCGATGCCTATCGCGAGCACCCGGAGATTCTGGAGAAGCCCGCGCCGTCCGTCACGTTCAGTCAGCTCATGCCGGACGGAATCACGCTGAGCGTGACGGGCTACGTATCGAGCCCGCGAATCGCGGGTTCGACGAAGAGCGATTTACTCTTCGGCATCCTCAAGCAGTTGCGAGCGGCGGGCGTCATGCTGTCAAGCCCGCATAGACTCGTCGTGCAGAACATGCCACCAGGAGAGCCCTATTGAACACGTTGCGAATAGAGAGTCAATCATGACGATGCCCGCGCTTGACCAGGCCGATCCGCTCGACGATTTCGAGCATCGGGATATTCTGCTGCTCGACAACACACATCGCGTCTATGTGATGGGAAGCGGTCCCGCCGTTGTTCTGATGGCTGAAATTCCGGGAATCAATCCTTATGTCACGCGCTTTGCGCGTTGGGTTCGGGATGCGGGTTTCACGGTCTATATGCCGCATATCTACGGCAGGGACGGCGCGGTATTCCGCAAATCGAACGTGATGCTGACGATGTTCTACAACAGTTGCATCAGCCGCCAATTCCGCGCCTTCCAGTCCAATGCGAGTTCACCGGCCACGCAGTGGTTGCGGGCGTTGGCGGCATTGGCGCACAAGGAGTGCGGCGGGACGGGCGTCGGTGCAATCGGCATGTGCCTGACCGGCAATTTCGCACTGACGATGATGCTCGAACCGTCTGTGATCGCACCGGTGTTGTCTCAACCCGCGCTGCCGCTGAATAACCCCGCGGGCATGCATATCGCGCCGGGCGAACTGGCGGCGATCAAGGCGCGCATGGAGGCTGAAGATCTGACGGTGCTGGCCTACCGCTTCGATGGCGACAAACTTTGCACGGCGGCGCGTTTTGCCGCTTATCAGGAGGCGCTTGGCGATCGCTTCATCGGTCGCGTGCTGCCTGATAGCGCGGCGAATCCCGATAGCCCGATGAAGAATCCACACAGTGTCGTCACGACGCATCTGATAGACGAGGCGGGCCAGCCCACGGTTCGGGCGCGCGATGAAATCCTGGCGTTCTTCCGGAGGCGGTTGATCGGGTGAGTCTTGCGGCAAGCGCGGGTTGCTCGGCCATTTGTCCTGTACGACTCCTGACTGAATTTCACTATTCACGCGCAACGGCGACCGCGTTCGACCGACCGGCCGTTGCAATAGGCGATCGAAATCGTAATAAGTTTTTCGATAGCAATATTTTTAGCCGATCGGATGGTCCGTTCTTTTTTCTCGTTCGCCTTTACTACTAAAGGACACGTTCAGTCATGAGCGCGTTCCTGATAAACCTTGTTGGCGAGTAAAAGAACGTATTCACTGGATTCGGGTGTGGGGGCGGTAATTGAAATTCTTCGGCTTCAGATCATTGGTGAAAAATATCCATCAGAAATAAAAGCGGATTCGGGATGGGGAAATCAGGATCGGTCGCTCATGCTATGGCTCATTGACACGGGTTGCTGGCAGGACTTGTTGCGTGCGTAGTCGAGGCACCGCGAGTTCGTAAGCCGACGTGAGTAATGCGGTATAGGGATTTTCACGAAAAAATTAATTAGCATTTTTTGCCATGGGGAATGTATCTGCCCCAGGGAGGTGTGCGCCTTTTGAATTGCACCGGGAGTCAATGCAATTGAGTGAATAAAACGAACGTATAAATCAGTTGATTTAATTCAGGGCATATAAGTCCGTTCGCTTGAACGAATTGACAAAACCATCGTTGGGTTTGCGTGGAAGTATTGAAAAATTAATGGCGGGGTGACCTGTGAACAAGAACTATCGCAGTATATGGAATGAAGCGTTGGCCTCCTGGGTCGCAGTTCCTGAAACAGCTTTGGCAAGGGGGAAGGGGGGAAGCAGCCATGTGACCGGACTCGAGCCGATTGCGCTCACTCGCCCGGATGACGAGGCAAATCAGGGCTTGCGCGTGTCGAAGCGCGCCATCGCTCTCGCGGTGCTGGCTGCCATCCTGATGCCGTCGGCAGCCTTCGCGCAATATACGGGGGGCTCGGGTGGAACCGGCACGATAGCCGATGACGTGGTCATTGGCCCCAACTCGTCCTCGGCTTCAGTGAACGGTGTTTATATCCAGATGGCCAACCGTACCGGTCCGGGGGTTTTGAACTATGCGGTAAGCAACGCCGACCTCATCTCCCAGCAGGTAGCGGCGACCATTCTTGGCGCGGGTAACGTTATCCAGGCCCTTGGTGCTACCGCTTCCGGTGGCGTTTTAATCGGCAATGGAAATCTTGCCACGGGGGCCATATCGGCTCCATCGTTTCTCATCGGTTACGGAAACATGTCGACAGGCGGGGGCTTTGCCGCAGGCACGGGCAATCTCCTCGCCGGCAGCGGCACGACCGCGATCGGTATAGCCAACACGGCCTCGGGCAATACGGCCATTGCACTGGGACGTCAGTCGACTGCCTCGGGCAATTTCTCTATTAGCCAGGGGAACGTGACTTCCGCGACGGCGGCCAACACCATTGCGATGGGCAATTCCGCTCAAGCGACGGCCCAGGGGGCCATCGCCCTCGGGGGCGGCACAACGCCGGGTACAGGCAACTTCGATGCAACCGGACCGAAAGCCACCGGGCAAAATTCGGTGGCGATCGGCACGAGTTCTCTGGCAGCGGCCGCGGGCGACAGCGCGCTGGGCTACAACGCCACGGCGAGCGGGGGCGGGTCGGTTGCGATGGGCCAGGCGGCGATTGCGAATGGCGCTGCCACTGTGGCGGTCGGCGAAAACGCCCAGGCCACGGGGACCAGCAGCGTGGCCATCGGCCAGGGCGCGGGCATGGGCGGAGCCGCGGCGAATTCGGGCAATACGGCGGTTGGGGTCTTCTCCGGCCAGAACGTGACGGGCACGATCAATTCGGCGTACGGCTTCAATGCCGGCAACGCCGTTTTCGGCGCGAACAATACCGCCATGGGTGCGGGGGCGGGAGACACGGTCGGCAGTTCGGGCACGACAGCCAGCTACAACACGGCGGTGGGCACGGCCGCGGGCAACAACGTCGGCAGCAATCACAACGTGGCGATCGGCGACAGCAGCGGCTCGAACGTGTCGGGGGGCGACAACAACTTCGCGGGCGGCAGCACGTCGGGTACCAACGTGACGGGCGCGAACAACATCGGATTGGGCTTCCAGTCCGGCCAGAGCGTGACGGGCAGCAACAACATCGCGATGGGCCGCCGGGCGGGCAACGGCATCACGGCGAGCAATACGATTTCGCTGGGCAACCAGGCGCTGGCGGGTGCGAACAATGCGCTGGCGTTCGGACAGGGGGCGACGGCGAGCGGTACTTCGTCGATCAGCGTGGGCACGGGCAACGTGGTGACGGGCAACAACTCGGGTGCGTTCGGCGATCCGAGCGTGGTCAGCGGTTCGGGGTCCTATTCGGTCGGCAACAACAACACGGTATCGGGCAACAACGCGTTCGTGATGGGCAGCAACATCAACGACGCGGTGGACAATTCCGTGGTGCTGGGCGCGAATTCGACGGTCGGGACGGCGAATACGGCGTACTACAACCCGGGTACGGGCACGCTGTCGGGTACGGCAGGCGGCGTGGTGAGCGTGGGCGCGGCGGGCGCGGAGCGCGAGATCACCAATGTGGCGCCGGGCAGCAATGCGACCGATGCGGTGAACGTGAGCCAGTTGCAGTCGCTGGCGGGTGTGGTGACGAATACGGTCAGTGCTATCTCGTCGCTGTCGACGGGGTTGAGCACGACGAATAGCAATGTGGCTTCGTTGTCGACGTCGGCTTCGACGGTGGAAAGCTCGCTGTCCACAGGTCTGTCGACGACGAACAGCAACGTGGCGTCGTTGTCGACGTCGTCTTCGACAGTGGAAAGTTCGTTGTCGACTGGTCTGAGCACAACGAACAGCAATGTGGCTTCGCTGTCGACGTCGGCTTCGACAGTGGAAAGCTCGCTGTCGACTGGCCTGAGCACAACGAACAGCAATGTGGCTTCGCTGTCGACGTCGTCGTCGACGGTGGAAAGCTCACTCTCGACTGGCCTAAGCACGACCAACAGCAATGTGGCGTCGTTGTCGACGTCGTCCTCAACAGTGGCAAGCTCCCTGTCGACTGGCCTGAGCACGACGAACAGCAATGTGGCTTCGCTGTCGACGTCGGCTTCGACAGTGGAAAGCTCGCTGTCGACTGGCCTGAGCACGACGAACAGCAATGTGGCTTCGCTGTCGACTTCGAGCTCGACGGTAGAAAGCTCGCTGTCCACGGGCCTGTCGACGACGAACAGTAACGTGGCGTCGTTGTCGACATCGTCCTCGACAGTGGAAAGTTCGCTGTCGACGGGTCTGAGCACGACCAATAGCAACGTGGCGTCGTTATCGACCACCGTCAGCGCGACGACCAGCAACGTGTCGTCGCTGTCGACTGGCCTGAGCACGACCAACAGCAACGTAGCCTCGCTGTCGACGTCGTCGTCGACGGTGGAAAGCTCACTGTCGACTGGCCTGAGTACGACGAACAGTAATGTCGCCTCGTTGTCCACGTCGTCGTCGACGGTGGAAAGCTCGCTGTCGACTGGCCTGAGCACGACCAACAGCAACGTCGCCTCGTTGTCCACGTCGTCCTCGACAGTGGAAAGCTCGCTGTCGACTGGCCTGAGCACGACCAACAGCAACGTCGCCTCGCTGTCGACCTCGTCCTCAACAGTGGCAAGCTCCCTGTCGACCGGCCTGAGCACAACGAACAGCAACGTCGCCTCGTTGTCGACCTCGTCCTCAACAGTGGCAAGCTCACTCTCGACCGGCCTGAGCACAACCAACAGCAACGTCGCCTCGCTATCGACCTCGTCCTCGACGGTAACCAGCTCCCTCTCGACCGGCCTGAGCACAACAAACAGCAACGTCGCCTCGCTGTCCACCTCAACCTCATCGGTCGTCAACGCCCTGTCCACCGGCCTGAGCACGACCAGCAGCAACGTCTCCTCCCTGTCGACAGTCG
>NZ_JAAGPQ010000137.1:0-15030 GCF_017104985.1 Paraburkholderia sp. Ac-20342
TCGCGCTCGCGAGCGAAGTCGCGGTGCCGGTGCAGATCGGCGGTCTCGCGCCCGAAGTCACGCGCCCTGCGTATTGGGACAAGGCATGCGCGGACCTCGTCAAGCGCGATCGCATTCTCAAGAAGCTGATTCCGAAGTTCGGCCCCGTGCATCTGTTGAGCCGCGGCGATCCGTTCGTCACGCTCGCGCGCTCGGTGGTCGGCCAGCAGATTTCGGTTGCGGCCGCGCAGGCCGTGTGGGCGAGAGTCGAAGCCGCGTGTCCGAAGCTCGTGCCGCAGCAGTTCCTCAAGCTCGGTCCCGAAAAGCTGACCGCGTGCGGTCTGTCCAAGCGCAAGGCCGAGTACGTGCTCGATCTCGCGCAGCATTTCGTGTCGGGCGCGTTGCACGTCGGCAAATGGACCTCGATGGACGACGAAGCGGTGATCGCCGAACTCACGCAGATTCGCGGCATCGGCCGCTGGACCGCGGAGATGTTCCTGATCTTCAACCTGTCGCGTCCCGACGTGCTGCCGCTCGACGACCTCGGCCTGATCCGCGCGATCAGCGTCAACTATTTCAGCGGCGAACCGGTCACGCGCAGCGAGGCGCGCGAGGTTGCCGCGAACTGGGAGCCGTGGCGCACTGTCGCGACCTGGTATATGTGGCGTAGTCTCGATCCGTTGCCGGTCGACTACTGAGAGAACAGGAAACGAGGCCGCGTTTCAAAGACTATCGCGCAGGCGATATCGATAGTTGCGAAAAGGCTTTGACATCGGCGCGCGCGGTTAGAATACGCGCTGCCCGGCAAGTCCAAGGATTACAACCAATGAAGACCACGTTTCTGGATTTCGAACAGCCGATCGCTGAACTCGAAGCGAAGATCGAAGAATTGCGCTTCGTGCAGGACGACTCGGCCGTCGATATTTCGGAAGAGATCGAGCGGCTGTCCAAGAAGAGCCAGCAGCTCACCAAAGATCTGTACGCGAACCTCACACCGTGGCAGGTTTCGCAAATCGCCCGTCATCCGCAGCGCCCGTACACGTTCGACTACGTGAGCGAGCTGTTCACCGATTTCCATGAACTGCATGGCGACCGCAGCTTCGCGGATGACCTCTCGATCGTCGGCGGCCTTGCGCGTTTCAACGGCCACGCCTGCATGGTGATTGGTCATCAGAAGGGCCGCGACACCAAGGAGCGCGCGCTGCGCAACTTCGGCATGCCGCGTCCGGAAGGCTATCGCAAGGCCGAGCGCCTGATGCGCCTCGCCGAGAAATTCGGCCTGCCGATCTTTACGTTCATCGACACGCCGGGCGCGTATCCCGGCATCGGCGCGGAAGAGCGCGGCCAGTCCGAAGCGATCGGCCGCAATCTGTACGTGATGGCCGAACTGAAGACGCCGCTGATCGCGACGATCATCGGCGAAGGCGGCTCGGGCGGCGCGCTCGCGATCGCGGTGGCCGACAGCGTGCTGATGCTGCAGTTCTCGACCTACTCGGTGATTTCGCCGGAAGGCTGCGCGTCGATCCTGTGGAAGAGTGCCGCCAAGGCGCCGGAAGCGGCCGAAGCGCTGGGCCTGACCGCGCATCGCCTGAAGGCGCTGGGGCTGATCGACAAGATCGTCAACGAGCCGCTCGGCGGCGCGCATCGCGATCCGAAGGGCATGGCCGCGATGCTGCGCCGTGCGCTTGCCGATTCGCTGCGCCAGTTCCAGGGCATGAGCACCCACGACCTGCGCGAACGCCGTTTCGAACGGCTGATGGCGTACGGCAAATTCAAGGAAACGACGCCGGGCGCCTAAGCCCGCGCGCGTTGGCCTGCTTCTTTCGTCAACCTTTTTCGTCCACCGGCGCTTCCCGCGCTCACGACGTGACCACTACCGCCGACCCATCCGCCGAGCGCCTCGTGATCGAGGCGCTCGGCGCGGCGCTGTCCGCGCTTGATGGGCGTGAGGTGTCCCATGCAGCGGACGTATCCCATGGCTGCGCGGGCATCGCCGTCGCATTCAGCGGCGGTGTCGATTCGAGCGTGCTGCTCGATGCGGCAGTGCGCGTCGCGGGTGCGTCGCGGGTGGTCGCATTGCATGTGCATCACGGATTGAGCCCTCGCGCCGATGCATGGCTTGCGCACTGCGAGACGTTTGCGCACGAACGCGGTGTCGAATTCGAAGCACAGCGTGTCGAGGTATCGCGCACGCGGGGCGTGAGCATCGAAGCCGCCGCGCGCGATGCGCGTTATCGCGCGCTCGATGCGATGTGCGCGGCGCGTGGCATTCGCACGCTATGGCTCGCGCAGCATGCCGATGACCAGGCCGAGACCGTGTTGCTGCAGTTGCTGCGCGGTGCGGGGCTGGCGGGACTGGCGGCGATGGCGCCGGAGTTTCTGCCGTCGAATGCCGTGGCGACGCGCGTGCGGCCGTTGCTGCATCTGCTGCGCGCGCAGATCGAGCGCTACGCGCGCGCGCGCGGACTGCGCTGGATCGACGACGAATCGAATGCCGACACGCGTTACGCGCGCAATGCGTTGCGCCATGAAGTGACGCCGGCACTCGCGGTCCACTTTCCCGGCTTTCGCGATGCGCTGGCCCGCACGGCTGCGCACGCGGCTTCGGCGCAGCGTCTGCTCGATACGCTCGCGCGCATCGACATGGAAACGGCTTCGCGCGACGAGGGACGCGCGCTTGCACAGCACGCGCTGCTCGCACTCGACGACGAGCGCGCGCTGAACCTGCTGCGCTACTGGATGCGCACGCTCGGTTTCGTCGCGGCATCGAGCGCGCGGCTTGCCGATGCGCTGCGTCAGTTGCGCGAAGCCGGCGCGAGCGAGGACGGGCATCGTCTGCGTGTCGATCATGCGGGGCATGCGTTGCGCAGCTATCGCGGGGTCGTCTACTGGGAAGCGGGCGACAGCAGCGAGCCCGCCGACGAAACCGCGCTCGTCGAGCGCGAGGTCAGCGAACTCGTGTGGCAGGGGCAGGAAGTCTGGTATTTGCCGCAGTGGCGCGGCACCTTCGTGTTCGCCTTGCTGGATGCCACCGCCGATGACGTCACCGCCAACGCCAACGCCAACGCTTCGAACAACTCAGCCTCGAATAAGCACGTCGAATCCGCGGACATCGTTTCCATCGCTGTGCTTCAGCGCGCTTCGCTCAGCGCGCGGGCGCGCTGCGGCGGCGAGCGTATGCGCATGGGTTCGCCCGCGGCACCCAGCCGAACGCTGAAGAACCTGTTCCAGGAGCGCGGCATTCCGGCATGGAAGCGCGACGTGCCGCTGCTTTATGTCGGCGATGAACTGCTGTTCGTGCCGCACATCGGCGTGAATCGCGCGATCTTGGGCGAAGCTGTGTCTGCGGACGAGGCGCGCGTGCGGATCATCTGGCGCGAAGACCTGCTGATTGCCTGAGCGGTTGGACGATCGCGCGATGGGTGCACGTTGGGTTCGCGAGGGGGCTGCGATTCACGCACGCAAAAGACGAAGTGGTGAAATAGGGCGTAAATCCACGCAAAACAGGCTCCTGCAAGCCCGATTCGACGCATTTGAACGGTCCTCGTGGCTTGTCTTTTTGCGCCTAATCAGGTACTTTAGCTTGTTTGCCCGACCCGATTTCGCCGTCGCTTTTGTCGCTGTCACCGGTTTGCGAGCGTGATCCGTCGTTGCCGTCCAGTTCCGACCCGCCATTAGCGATCTCATTCCCGGGCAAATCCGCGCGTGCTGCACGCGCGCTGCATCTACGCCGCCATACACTTGCCGCCGTTCACGAGACGTCGCCCCTGTGCTTTCTGTGCGGTCGTCTCCAGCGCGCCAGCGCGGTTTCTCTTCCAGTTCAGAACGACAATGGCACTCATCGTACATAAATACGGCGGCACCTCGATGGGCTCGGTCGAGCGCATCAAGAACGTCGCCAGGCGCGTCGCGAAATGGCACAAGGCCGGCCACAAGATGGTCGTCGTGCCGTCGGCAATGTCCGGCGAAACCAACCGCTTGCTCGGCCTCGCGAAAGAAATCACGACTCAGGCGAGCCCGCGCGAACTCGACATGATCGCCGCCACGGGCGAGCAGGTCAGCTCGGGTCTGCTCGCGATCGCGCTGCAGGAAGCCGGCGTCGACGCGGTCAGCTATGCAGGCTGGCAGGTGCCGGTCAAGACCGATAGCGCGTTCACGAAGGCGCGCATCAGCGAAATCGACGGCGAGCGCGTGCTGCGCGACCTCGAAGCGGGCAAGGTGGTGGTGATCACCGGCTTCCAGGGTATCGATCCCGAAGGCAATATCACGACGCTCGGCCGCGGCGGCTCGGACACCTCGGCGGTCGCGGTGGCGGCTGCGCTGAAGGCCGACGAGTGCCTGATTTATACCGACGTCGACGGCGTGTACACGACCGACCCGCGCGTGGTCGAAGAAGCGCGCCGGCTCGATCGCGTGACGTTCGAAGAAATGCTGGAAATGGCCAGCCTGGGTTCGAAGGTGCTGCAGATCCGCTCGGTGGAATTCGCCGGCAAATATCAGGTGAAGACGCGCGTGCTGTCGAGCCTGACCGATCCGCTGATGCCGCTCGGCGACGAAATGAAGTCGGGCACCCTGATTACTTTTGAAGAAGACGAGACCATGGAAAAAGCAGTCATCTCGGGCATCGCGTTCCAGCGCGACGAAGCTCGTATCGCCGTGATGGGGGTGCCGGACAAGCCGGGCATCGCGTATCAGATTCTCGGCCCGGTGGCGGACGCGAATATCGACGTCGACATGATCATCCAGAACCAGAGCGTCGACGGCAAGACGGCGTTCACGTTCACGGTCGGCCGCGGCGACTACCAGCGCGCGATCGACATTCTCAGCAACCAGGTGAAGGCGCATGTGCAGGCCGAGCAGGTGCTGGGCGACCCGAAGGTGTCGAAGGTGTCGGTGGTCGGCGTGGGGATGCGCTCGCACGTCGGCATCGCGAGCAAGATGTTCCGCACGCTGTCGGAAGAGGGCATCAACATCCAGATGATCTCGACGTCCGAAATCAAGATTTCGGTGCTGATCGACGAAAAGTATATGGAGCTCGCGGTGCGCGCGCTGCATAAGGCGTTCGAACTGGATCAGGCGTAAATTGCGGAAATAGCGGGGCGCGGAAGCGCCCCGTTTGTTTTGTGCCGCCGATGTGAACAGATTATGTCGCTCATCTCGCTGCTGGCACAAAAAATGTTCTCCAGACATTGACCTTATCGGCACGGCCCGCTATTATCTTGGCTTCGTCGCACTGACTCCCTGTGCGACAGAAAGTTTGGGAGACGTGGCCGAGAGGTCGAAGGCACTCCCCTGCTAAGGGAGCATCTGGGCCAAAACCTGGATCGAGGGTTCGAATCCCTCCGTCTCCGCCAGAAATGGCGGTGGAACCCCGCAGAGTCAACGCTCTGCGGGGTTTTGTTTTTCTGCGACCCACAAAACGACCATCAAATGATCGCCGGATTCCGGTGGACCTTCTCGGCATCTCCGGCGCCGACTGCGTTGGATTCGAAATTCGTTTCCATCTTCCTATACGCTATTCATCGACGCTACCCAGCCTGTCGGTCGGCGGGGATCGCACGCGTCGACGAAGTCATTGCCGAAGGTCTCCGACGCGTGCTGGAGTTCGTGTCTCCTACTGGATTCCCGAGCTCCACCAACACGCAATGAAAACATCGCGCTCAAGAGTGAAACGATGTCCGAAAATCGCATAACCAAGGAGGTTTCCTGTAACCATACGAAAGTGCAATTTGTCCTCCTTTTTACTTCATTCGCGACTTCGTATGCGGTCAATGGGCCTCACTCAGTCAATGCGAGCAATCCACGTCTTTCGTCACTAACCTTTGGTGCATCGCCTCTACAAACCGTTCAGTCAGAGGCGGTAGTGTTCTTCCGCGTTTCTTTACGATGGCAAGCGGCCTAATAAAGCCAGCATCGTCGATGTGCCTAATCACAAGACTGGGCTCTGTTCGCACCTCTCGCGAGTTCTCCGGCAGAATCGTCACACCCAGTCCCGCGCGTACCATCGCTACGGCGGTTGTCATGTAGGTAGGCTCGGATGCGACCTCCGTCACATTGCGCAACGTTCCAAGCGCCGCGTCAACCACCGCGCGAACGCCAGTACCGGGCGCCATAAGGACGAGTGGGGATTGAACGAGTTGCTTAAGATCTACGAGGCGCTTCTTCGCTAGTGGATGCGATTTGGGCAAAACGGCAACTAGCCTGTCGACCCCGGTGTACAGCGTCTCCAACGACGGATCGAGGATTTCTCCACCCGTGAGGCCGATGTCGACTTCTTCGCTTTGCACAAGAGCGTTCACCATCCCAGCTACAACGTCCCGAATCAAGAATTCTGCACGAGGGACATCCCGCCTCGTCTCTAAAATCAACTCTGGCAGAACGCTTGCCGCAAATGTCGGAAGGCAGGCGATGCGTATGGTGCCGCTCTTGCCATCCCCAAGCGCGCGCGCGTCCCGAAGTACGTTCTCCATTTCGCGCAATGACCTGTGCAATAGCGGCAACAGTTCGCGCCCTGCAGGCGTCAGGGCGACATTGCGGCTGTTGCGGTCTAGCAGGCGCGTACAGATCGCCTCTTCGAGTCGCCGTATCTGAACTGTCAAGGCTGGCTGTGAAAGGTGCAGGCGCTTTGCGGCACGCGTGAAGTTGCCTTCCTCGACCACAGCTACAAGCGCGCGGATGTCCCGGAGGTTTACGTCCATGGATTAAATTACAATTTGTTATTGATTCAATAAAATCATTTCAATTGTGTAATTGCTTCTCTTAACTTACGCTGGTGAACATCAAAAAGCAAGGCGCAGCAGTGTTGCTTCATTGAGTTCTATCGGCCAGCGATCCCGGTTCATTTAGCCGGCGATCTTCCGGACATCTGTCATTTTCAACAACGCTTCGAGGTACTCTTGCCGTGGTAACGACTTCCTCTCACAGACGCGTGCGAATAGGCGCGGGCGCGGGCTACTCTGGTGATCGCATCGAACCCGCGGTCGAGCTTGCGACTCATGGCGCACTCGACTATCTCGTGTACGAGTGCTTGGCGGAGCGTACGATTGCCCTCGCACAGCAGGCGCGTCGGAATGACCCTGAGCTTGGCTACGACCCCCTACTTGAAGCGCGCATGAGGTCGGTACTGCCGACAGCAGTCGCCAATGGCGTGCGTATCGTTAGCAACATGGGTGCAGCAAACCCGCGCGCAGCTGCTCGCAAGACGGCTGCGATTGCACGCTCGCTCGGCATTGAGGGTTTGAGAATCGCAGCCGTCACCGGTGACGACGTTCTTGATGCGGTACTGGAATCCGGGCTGTGCTTCGAGGAAACGGGCGACGAAGTGAAGGCATACGCGGACCGGATTGTCTCCGCGAACGCCTATCTCGGCGCAGCCCCCATTGTTCGCGCTCTGGCTGCACGGGCGGACATTGTGTTGACGGGTCGCGTGGCCGACCCGTCACTCTTCGTGGCGCCGCTGATCCATGAATTCGGCTGGAGCATGAACGATTGGGATACGCTTGGACAGGCCACTGCTGTTGGCCACCTTCTTGAGTGCGCCGGCCAAGTGACGGGTGGCTATTTTGCTGATCCGGGCTACAAAGACGTCAGCGGTCTCGCAACTCTTGGCTTTCCCATTGGGGAAGTCAGCGACGACGGTACGGTTGTCATTACGAAGATACCTCAGTCCGGCGGCTGTGTTACCGAGGCAACGTGCAAGGAGCAACTGCTCTACGAGATCCATGATCCAAGCCGATATTTCCAGCCCGACGTTGTCGCTGATTTCTCGCAAATCAACATCACGAAGGAAGCCCACGACCGCGTACGTATTTCGGGCGGACGCGGATCCCCTGCCACAGATACTCTGAAGGTCTCTGTTGCGTATGTTGACGGCTATATAGGCGAGGGGCAGATCTCCTACGGTGGCCCCGGTGCGGTAGCGCGTGCACGCCTTGCGCTCGAGATCGTTCGCGAGCGTCTTGCGCTCACGGGTGTTCCCACTAGCGAGTTGCGCTTTGATCTCATCGGCATCAACGCTCTATATGGCGAATCAATAAGTAGTTCGTATAACGAGCCTTTCGAGGTGCGAGTACGCGTTGCCGGACGAGTGTCGAACGCTAGAGATGCAGCGCGCATTGGCAACGAAGTCGAGACGCTCTACACCAATGGTCCCGCTGGCGGCGGCGGGGTGAGCAAGGCAACACGCGAAGTAATTGCTGTGCAGTCCGTGTTGTTGCCCCGTGAATATCTGTCTCCTACTTTTGAATTTGTGGAGTAATTCGGTGAAGCTTCGTGAACTTGCCCATGGCCGCACAGGCGATAAAGGAAACACGTTGAATGTGTCAGTCATCTGTTATGACTCGACGCACTACGCTCATCTTCGCGATCAGTTAACGCCCGAGCGCGTAAAAGCACATCTCGGGGACGTTGTGAAAGGTGATGTCCAGCGCTATGAATTGCCGCTTCTCGGTGCATTAAATTTTGTCCTTCGTCATGCACTAGGGGGCGGCGTCACGCGCTCGCTCGCGCTCGATGCACACGGGAAATCCATGAGTTCTGCGTTGCTCAATATCGAGATCGATGATCCCTGCATCGGTCGCTGAAGTGCAAGGTTAAAGTACTCGACGCTCTGCCGAAGAGTTCGGGAGACCTCGTTCCCGACGATTTCTCTCGTTCGTATAGAACCCTTCTTTTCGTCTGATAGCGACGCGGTATGAACGAGTCGGCATTCTCCACTCCCAAGGAGCCAGAAGCTTGCCTGCGAGCTAATCATCTTCGTTGTTGGTATCAATATGCGTCTCCGCCATATCGAGATCTTTCATGCAATCATGCAGGCCGGTTCGCTTTCCGGAGCGGCTGACCTTCTGAGCATTTCACAACCCGCAGCTAGCAAAATACTTGCGCAGGCCGAGCATAGTCTTGGCATAGCTCTCTTCAAGCGTTTGCCGGGCGGTCTCAAGCCGACTCCCGAAGCGATCCTGCTCTTCCAAGAAACGAAGAGCCTGTACTCGAGCCTTGAAAGGGTAAGGAATCTTGCTCGCAATCTCTTGTCTCATCCGGGGGGCCTATTGCGTATAGGCTGTATCCCCAGCCTTGGCTTAGGCCCTGTTCCGCAGGCCGTCGCCGACTTTGCACGCCTCTGTCCGGGCGTTTCTATCAGTCTGCGCACGGAGAACAACGAAACTCTTTCGGCGCTGCTCCTAGCTCAGGAGATCGACGTCGCGGTCGCTTTTGAGCCAACTGCAAGGGCGGGAATTGCCATCGAGGAGCTCGGCAAGGCGCGAGCCGTATTCGTAGGACCTATAGGCGCGGGTTACGAAAACCGTCAGGAACCAGTCCATCTCGTCGACTTGGACTTTAGCAAGTGGATAGGCTTGGATTCTACTGATCCACTGGGATTAAAAATAAACTCCACGCTCGCGAGTCTGGACATGCGCAATTGCGCACCCATGATTGAAGTCAAGACCTACTACGTTGCGAAGGCGCTCGTGGATAGCGGAATGGGCTTCACAATAATTGACGAATTTACCGCCAAGGCTGCCGGGGGAAGTAGCCCCGTGGTCCAACTCCAGCCGGAGATGTCGATCGGCGTGTATGTTATGACTTCGTCGAGCAATCCTGGAACGCAAGCCCTTAAGGTACTAACGCAGCAACTCGCAAAGCGGATGCAAAATCCATAGATCAGTGAATCGCAAGTGACGAGCTGCATCATCTCTCGCTCCATCAAACAGAGCTTCGTAACGCTTTCTCTGTAGCGCTCAGGCCGTTGGAATAGCGCCAACGGTAGTTGCGTGAGCGGCCACCTGGCCGGCACTTGTTCGAAGTGAACTGCAGCGCCGGCCTTTGTTTCCTTAGAACTTGTGCCTGATGCCAACCACGAACCCAGTCTGGTCATAGCCCGGAGCAGCGGTTCCGTATCCGGTGACCCCGAGGTTGGAACCATTCTTGTTGCGCGCGAAGGCCGCGTTTGCATACAGGTCGGTCCGCTTCGAGAGGAAATAGTCGGCGGACAAAACGGCCATCCACGGATCGGCATTGGTCGCATGCACGTCTTGGTAGTAGGCCGCTCCGGTCAGCGCGAATGCCGGTGTGACAAAATATTGAGCGCCGGCCCAGAACATGCTGGCAGTTGTAACATCCGAACCGTTTTTCACCGCGATCGGATTGGTCGGCAGGAAAGCATTGTTGGTCCAGAGATAACGATATCCAGCGAAACCCTTCACCGGCCCGAACGTGTACGTCGCGGCCGCTGAGGCACGCTTTTCTGTGTCCGTATTCGTGGCCACTGTATTGCTGTTGCGCTGCTCGTACAGAACGCTCGCTGCGAGTGGCCCAGAGGCGTAGGTGAGTGAGCCGCTGAAGAGGCGCCCGGTTAGCTCCGCGCCTGGAACTTCGCTGCCATAGCCGGTATCGTAGCGCGTGCTGTACATTGCCGCGGCGGTGATCGGGCCGAACTTGCCGACATACTTGATCGAATCATCGGCCCGTCCTGCAAAGGCGGAATCGACTGCCAACGAGGAGTAACGCGTTGCTGCACCAAACGGATCGAAGGAGATCGCCTGGTCAAAGAGCAGCGTGTTCTGCCGGCCGAACGTCAACTGGTGGTTCTTATAGGCCAACCCGACCCATGCTTGACGTCCCCAAAGCCGTGCAGTCGTCGTCGGATTGGTGCCTAGGCCTTTCGTGGATTGCGCAGTAGTGCCATCATTCACATTGAAGCCGTCCTCGAGATCGAAGATCGCTTTGGCACCTCCACCGAGATCCTCGACGCCTTTCAAGCCCCACCGGGAACCTGAAAAATTCCCGGAGGCAAGTGCAGTCTGCGAGCCTCCTGTCGTGGTGTTGTTCACGTAGGCAATACCAACGTCGACGATGCCGTAAAGCGTAACGCTGCTTTCAGCGTTTGCCGACGCCGGCGCGCCACACAGACCGATCGCAGCGGCAGCACCCAACACGTATAAAGGCTTACCCAGCGCATTTTTATTTTGATTCATGTGTATTTTTTCTCCAAACGGTTTAAATACATAAATATATGGACTACTAATTTTTTTTGAAAAAATGGAGCGCTAACCGATATCTCCAGCGGTAGGTAACACGTGATTGAGTTTGCTTTGAGCTAGTGCGTGCTTCCCTTGGAGCACAGGAACGTTCCGAAATCACCGGGTCTTATCACGAGAGAGACTATCGCGAGCCCGGCCCGCCATGGCCGCGCTTCGCATACCAATCGCAGCAGCAAATGGTTTGCTCCTGGCTGGCAAATTGCGAAGCGCGACATCGGGGTTTTCCATCAACAGATTTGCTGCACCCTGAACCGCTTTTTCCTGCGCGTCAGTGCGCTTTCCGCACAAGCTCTTCGGAGACGGAAAATGAACTGTTGTCGTTTGGCACCTTGAACATCAGCGATGCAACGATGGAGAGCACACCTACCGCAATAAGTAGATAGAACGCGGAGAAAAAAGCGCCGCCAGAGGCAGTGATAAGTGCACCCATTGTCACTGGAAAGATGGAGTTAGCCATTTGGCCACCAAAGTTCATCAGGCCAGACGTACTGCCGATGAGATGCTCTGGAACGCGGCGCAAAGGAGTGGCAAAAACCGTTGCATAAACCAGGTTGAAGGACAGCGAAAAAAGCGTCCAGTACGTGATCAGCAACCAGACTTGCGTGGTCGTAATCATCAATACCAGAAAGACCGTGCTGAGCGCGGAGCCAACGACGAGACAGCCTTTTTCAAAGCGCCGGTCAAGCTTGTCAAGGAGAAAGCCAACGGCGTTTGCACCGATGAAGGCAAGAAGGTTCGGGACGACCAGGGCAAATCCGGCTTGCTTCAGGCTGATGTGATAGTTCGTCATCAGGTACGTAGGCATCCACGATTGAACACCGACATGAAGCGCGCTGGTGAAAAACCAGACTGCTGTAAGCTTCCACGCCAGCGGCGACCGAAGAACGGAGCGCCAGATAATACGAGGGCGATCGGCATTGGCTTCCTTTTGTGCGCCAATGCCGCTGCGCAAGCTAACCCAGAGAATGACCGCGACAGCGACGCCAACGACTGAAAGAATCTCGAAAGCACCGCGCCAGCCGAGCTTGTTCACAGAGGTCGCGATGATCGCCGAACCGGCTGCGCTGCCCAAGAATGTCGTCGAAACAAGAAAGGACTTTGCACGCGCACGCTGCTTTTTGGGAAAAACTTCCGCTACCGTTACGGAACTCGCAGGGGAAAAACTACCTTCACCGATGCCGAACATGAACCGGATAACCAGCAGAGATGCGAAGGACCATGCGAGGCTCGTGGCACCCGTAAAGATCGACCACATCACGATACAGACGACCACGACGATTCTCGAACCGTACCGGTCAGAAAGCCACCCGCCCGCAAGTTGCATGATCGCGTAGCTAAAGTAGAATGCGCTCAGAAGCATTCCCGCCTCGCGGGCCGACAATGCGAACTCATGCGAAATTGGCACGAGCGCTACGCTCATGAGAATGCGGTCAGCGTAGCCGACCACCCACGCGAGAAACAGGCCCGCTATCACTGCGGTCTTCTGTGCCCGACTAAACCGATCTCCCATCACTGTCTCCGAAACTTATTGGGTAGCAGACGACACGCCCTTCGCACATCTGCATACATACAATGTGCTCAATCCAAATTAACGCGTCTAATGAAAATATGATGTCGGGCATAGCTGGAAGTTATGCGGGTGGGTCGTTAGGCGTATTCGGATGTCGCAGGCAGCAAACCTCATACATTCTGGTGCGCTTCGGCATAACTAGAGGTTAAGGCGCCGTTCGTTTTTTCATTTGTCTCGGTTTCGTCCGGGGAGCACACTTGATCGACGCGGGCGCGATAGCGCCCATTTATTATGGATTGCCGCACTTGCAGTGCGAAAAAGGGGGAATGATGCGAGTCTTCTGCGCCGGGATTGGGACTGAAACCAACACTTTCTCACCGTTGCCGACCGGCCTCGATGAGTTCCGGGCAGGCGGCTACTATCCCGCAGGGCAGCATCCCGAACAAATGACCCGGTATGCCGCGCCTCTGATTATCGCGAGGGAGCGCGCTCGCGAGGAAGGCTGGACGTTGCTCGAGGGAATGTTCACGGGAGCTCAGCCCGGCGGCCTAACGACTCGCGTGGCATATGAGAGTTTGCGTGACGAGTTGCTTTCTGACCTGAAAAGGGTCTTGCCGGTCGACATTGTGCTGCTGGGGCTTCATGGGGCAATGGTCGCTGATGGCTATGACGACTGCGAAGGCGACCTCATCGCGCGCGTTCGCCAACTCGTTGGACCAAGCGCAGTCATTGGCGCCGAGCTCGACCCGCACGCCCATCTGAGCAGCGAAATGGTTGACAACGCCACCTTGCTCATTGCGTACAAAGAATACCCTCACACGGATATCAAAGAACGGGCAGTCGAACTCGTGGACCTTTGTGTCAAGGCGTTTGCTGGCGAGATTCAGCCCGTTGCGGCGGTAGTCGACACGAAGATGGTCGTGCCCATCCACACGTCGAGAGATCCGGGCCGCAGCTTCGTGGACAAACTAAGCGCGATGGAAGGCAAAGACGGTGTGCTTTCGCTCTCCGCTATCCAAGGATTCGCGACCGGCGACGTGCCTTCGATGGGCACGAAGGTCCTCGTGTACACGGACAGCGACAAGGCCGCTGCACAAACACTGGCAAAAAATTTGGCGGACGAGTTGATTTCGCTGCGCGACAAGCTGCGTGTCAACTATCTTTCCGTCGACGACGCGCTGGACATCGCATTGGCCGAGGGGCCTACGCCAGCCATTCTTGCCGACCGAGCGGACAATCCGGGCAGTGGGGCGGCGGGAGACTCTACCTTCATTCTCAAACGGTTGCTTGAGCGAAAAATTTCCAACGCTGCTCTTGGTCCGCTCTGGGACCCTATCGCCGTGCAGATGGCCTTCAGTGCGGGAGTTGGCGCGCGCATGTCCCTGCGGATTGGCGGGAAGATTAGCCCGATGTCCGGTGATCCGGTCGATGCCGCTTGTTTGGTGAAAGTGCTGAAGCGGGACCACGTTATGACGGGGCAGACAGGCGAACCCCTGCTTGTTGGCGATTCTGCGTTGATTGATATCGAAGGCGTCGAGTGCGTGCTTATTTCCGTCCGGACCCAAGCAATCAACGTAGATGTTTTCACGGGCCTTGGCTGTGACATTGCCAGCAAGAAGGTCGTTGTCGTGAAGTCGGCACAGCATTTCTATGCTTCGTTCTCCACTATCTCGACCCGGGTACTTTATGTCGGCGCCCCCGGCTCAGCGACTCCACGCTACGACCAGTTGACCTACCGGAAAGCCGTCCTTCCGAAGTGGCCCATCACTCTCGATTGACGCCGCCGCACAATCGGTGAGGGGGGGCGCGCTCCTTTGCCTGCGTCAGATAGCTGTGTACTGAGTTAACATGGTCTGGCTTCGTGATTCTTTTGTACACACTAGGGGCGACAGCAACGCGAAGTGAATGAGGCGATGCAAATACGACGTCGCGTTGCCTTATTCACAATGATCGGCAGCTTGCGAACGACTGCACTATCGGTGATGTCGATCGTTACGTCTTCACCATGCGTTCGGCGAGCTGCTGGACGAACACCTTCAAGGCATGCGTGCCAGCGGTGCTTGCCGGCGTCATTGTGCTTACGCCGATTGAGAAAGCGGGTTCGATGTCGCTGATTGAGCTACGGCCGCCCATCCCCCTCGCGGTGTACTCATCAATGATAGTAAAACCCACGCCACACTCGACAAGCGCCCGAGCTAGATAGTAGGTCTTCACCACGATGACGGGTGAGATGTCGCGCTTGTCGAGACTAGCTAGCGTTGCATTTATTCTAGCTCCAAGAGGGTCTGTCGCATCTAGACCAATCCAATTCGAAAAATCCAGATCTTCGAGATGGACGCATTTGGTACGGTCGTTGGCGCTGCCATCGTCCAATCTGTAGTGGTCTAATGAAACCAGACACTGATTTAGGCGAGAATGCTCGCCATGGAGAGGTGTCTGATGCCGAAGCAACGTCGTTCGTTTTCCCCCGAGTTCAAACAGCAAGCCGCCGGTCTGGTGCTC
>NZ_JAAGPQ010000138.1:0-15252 GCF_017104985.1 Paraburkholderia sp. Ac-20342
GGCGGGCGCCGCGCCCAGCGCGAGCGTCGGGCGCGTGATCGCATCGCCCGCGCCCGGACCCTTGCCCGCGAGCGCGGCCAGCTGATTGCGGCCGAGCGCGATCTTTTCCTCGAGTTCGTCGATGCGGCGCTCGTACTCGGGCATCGGCGTCTCGGCCTGGCTCACTTCGAGCTGCGTGCCGATGCCGCCCTTGAGACGCCGGTTCGCGAGGTCGACGATTTGCTGCTGTTGCTGCAGCGTTGCCTTGGCGATGTCGAGCAGCGCGTAATTCATCGACATCTCGATATAGGTGCGCACGACGTTGGCCTGCAGTTCGAGCAGCGCGGCGCGCGCGTCGGCGGCGCTCGCGTGGGCGAGGTCGAGCGCGCGCTCGGCGGCGTTCCTGTCCTTGCCCCAAAGGTCGAGGTGATAGGCGAGGGCGAGCGTGCCGGTGTTGTTCCACGACTGCTCGCCCGCGAGCGGCCCCGGACCGTAGAACACGTTGTCGGCCCACCGCTGACGCTGGATCGACAGGCTGCCGTTGACCTGCGGCGCGAGCGCCGCGCGCGCGACGCCGGCCATCGATGCCGCCTCGCGCACGCGCGCCTGCGCGACCGCGAGGCTCGGGTTGCCGGCCTGCGCGTCGGCGATCCACAGGTTCAGCTGCGGATCTTGATAGGCACGCCACCAGTCGGCGGCGGGCCACTGCGCGTCGGCATTCGCGGCGCGGATCGCGTTGCCCGCGTCGAGCGATGCCGGGGCGACCGCGCTCGCCTGCGGTGCGATGCCTCCGGTACTTGCGCATCCCGCGATTGTTATTAAGATCGTAAGAACCGCGGCTGCGGCGATCCCTCTGGGTACCGGAGACTGCACGATTTCCTCCAAAATTGACTATAGAACCTTGTGCGCAATTATATTTTTTGATTGATTGGGGAATAACCGGTAAAGGTGCAAGGCATCGTTGCGCTACATGAGACAATTGCCTTTGCGGATCGTGTAACAATCGCGGCCAATTAACCGACATTGTTCGGCGCTGCCTTGCAGCGGGCCGGAACGGATGCCGGGGCGTCTATTCCGGGGCGGCGGCCGAAGCGCCGCTCACGCCGGATCGACAGAGGGGGGAGGAGTATGGACACGCTTCAAAACATGCGCGTATTCGTCCGCGTCGTCGAGGCGGGCAGCTTCACGGGCGCCGCGCAGCATTTGAATACGACGACGGCCTACGCGTCGCGCGCGGTCTCCGATCTGGAAACGCATCTGCGCACGCGGCTCCTGAACCGCACGACGCGCCGCATCGCGCTGACCGAGGCCGGCGAGCGCTATCTGCAACGCTGCGAGCAGATTCTCGCGTACGTGGATCAGGCCGAGGCCGAGGCCAGCGACGCGCACGCGCGCCCGTCCGGCAAGCTCAAGGTTCACGCGATGACGAGCTTCGGCCAGCACTACGTGGTGCCGGCCGTGGGGCGTTATCAGGAGCGCTACCCGGACGTGCATATCGAGCTGACGCTCGCGCAGCGCATGCCCGATCTGCTCGACGAGGGCTTCGACGTGTCGTTGACGCTCGCGACCGGCCTGCCCGATTCGGGCCTCGTGTCGCAGCGCCTCGGCAGCGCGTTCAGCATCGTGTGCGCGTCGCCCGCGTATCTGGAACAGCATGGCGTGCCGCAAACGCCGGCGGACCTTGCGCGCCATACGTGCCTGCAAATGATCGCGCCGGTGTTTCCGCCCGACAAATGGACCTTCGACGGTCCGAACGGCGAGGAAACCGTGGCGCTCGGCACGACCCCGTTCCAGGTGAACGTGGCCGAGGCGATGGTCGTGGCCGTTCGCCAGGGCATGGGCATCGGCCTGATTCCGATCTATTCGGCGATCAGCGGTTTGCGCAGCGGCGACCTCGTGTGGTTGTTGCCCGAATACACGTCGCAGGAAATGAACCTGTATGCGCTGTATCCGTCGCGGCAGTATCTCGACGCGAAGATTCGCACGTGGGTCGAATTCCTGCGCGACGAATTGCCGGCGACGCTCGCCGCCGATCACGCGGAGTTGCGGAAGTTCGCGCGTTCGTGAGAGGGCGCCGCGCCCTGAGCGCTTCTCGCGCATGCGCGCGCCCTGCCTGATGTAGGGGAACGGCGGGGCGCCGCGTGGCGTGACAGCCTGTTACATACGCGCTGCGCCGCAACACTTCCTTACTTTTCGCGCGCGGGTGATTTGCTAACGTGTGGTTCACGCGCCGCCGCTCTTGCAGCAGGCGCTGGATTCGCCGCCGTTCGGCACCTCGCAACCACTGAAGGACGACAAATTCATGGATACGCACCTGATGATCGGCGTGGCCGTCATGTTTGGACTGATCGGCATCGCGGCATCGCGCGATCTGCTGCGCCGCATGCGCGAACAGCAGCCGCAACTCGTGCCGGTCGAGATCGAACCGCAGGATGCGCAGCGCCAGCGTCGCGAGCATTGAACGCTTGAACCAGGCCGCGCGGTTCGGCGCATCCGTGCGCCGGATTTCAACCCGCGCTGTCAAGCGCCGATTTCAACCACCGATTTCAATCACCTTATCCCACGCAAACTGCGGATTCTCCCACTGCCCGTTGCGCCGGTCGAAATAGCCGCGCGGATTGCACACGACGCGCGTGCCGCCCACCGTATAGTCGAACGACGTATGCGTGTGGCCGTGAATCCATAGCGCGACCGGCGCGCGCACGAGTTCCGGCAAATGATTGACGAAGCCCGCCGAGACGCGGTCCTCGGCATAGCGCCCAGCGAGACTCAGCCGATGCGGCGCATGATGCGTGACCACGATCGTCTTGCCGGCGAACGGCTTCGCCAGTTCGGTTTCGAGCCACGCGCGCGACCGCCGGTGCAGCGCGAGCGAGTCGGCAGGCGTGAAGTCGCGCGCGGCGTCGTGCGTGTCGTGCGGCCAGTTCATCTGGATCAGCCCGCGATAGTCGAGCATCACGCGGCGCGCGGCCTCGATCGACTCTTCGATTGCCTCGGGTGTCGCGCCGTATAGCGCGAAGTCGGTCCACAGCGTCGTGCTTGCGGGTCGACGAGCGCGGCGTTGTTCAGCACGTGCACGTTGTCGACCTGCGCGGCCGCGTCGATGAGCGCGCTTTCGAGCGCGCCGAATTCACCGCCGTAGTACTCGTGGTTGCCGGGTACGTAGACGACCGGCACCGTGTCGTCGAAGGTTTGCGCGGCCCAGCGCGGACCGGCCGCATGGTTGTGGATGTCGCCGGCCAGCACGATGAGGTCCGCATGCGCATGCGGAACCAGTTCGGGTTCGTCGTTTTCCAGATGCAGATCGGACAGCACGCGAATCTTCACGGACGCGACTCCTGCAAGCGCCTGCGCACCGGAGCGTGCAGGCTTCGAACCCTAGCGTAGCACCTTGCCCGGGTTCATCAGATTGAGCGGATCGAGCGCCTGTTTCACCGCGCGCATCATCCGCACCTCGACGTCCTGCTTGTAGTGCGCCGCCTCGTCGATCTTCAACTGGCCGAGCCCGTGCTCCGCACTGATGCTGCCGCGATGCGCGTGCACGCTGTCGTAGACGATCCGGTTGATCGGGCTCTGGTATTCCTGCAGAAACGCCTTCGCGTCGAGGCCCTCGGGCGCCTGCACGTTGTAGTGCAGATTGCCGTCGCCGAGATGGCCGAACGTGACCATGCGCGCGCCCGGCGCGGCCTCGGCGATGGCGGCGTCGGTCGCCTCGATGAAGTGGCCGATGCGCGAGATCGGCACCGCGATGTCGTGCTTGATGTTCAGCCCTTCCTCGGCCTGGGCGAGCGGAATGTGCTCACGTAGATTCCAGAACGCGCGCGACTGCGCGAGGTTTTCCGCGACCACCGCATCTTCGACGAGACCCTGTTCGAGCGCCGTTTCCATCAGCCCCTCGAATAGCGTGCGCGCGTGTTCCTCGCTCTCGCTGTCCGACAGTTCGAGCAGCACGACCTGCGCGTGCGGTTCGGCGAACGGATAGCGCATCTGCTCGAAATGCCGGCCGACGAGACGCAGGCAGAAATCCGACATCAGTTCGAAACCGGTCAGAAGCGGCCCGGCGACGCTTTGCGTGAGCGCGAGAAAATCGAGCGCCGCATGAGGAGAGGCGAGCGCGGCGAGCGCGGTCACGCGCGCAGCCGGCTGCGGATGCAGCTTCAGCACCGCCGCGGTGATGATGCCGAGCGTGCCTTCCGCGCCGATGAACAGATCGCGCAGATCGTAGCCGGTGTTGTCCTTGCGCAGGCCGCGCAGACCGTCCCACAGCTCGCCTTGCGGCGTCACGACTTCGAGGCCGAGGCACAGCTCACGCGTGTTGCCGTAGCGCAGCACGCCGGTGCCGCCCGCGTTGGTCGACAGATTGCCGCCGATCGTACAACTGCCTTCGGCGGCAAGGCTCAGCGGAAACAGACGTCCGGCCGCTTCGGCGTGCCTGTGCACCTCGGCGAGGATCACGCCGGCTTCGACGGTGATCGTGTTGTTGTGCGGATCGATGTCGCGCACGCGGTTGAGCCGCCGCAGGCTGAGGACCGCCTGCGCGCCGCTCGCGTCGGGCGTTGCGCCGCCGGCGAGCCCGGTGTTGCCGCCTTGCGGCACGAGCGCGATGCGATGCTCGGCGGCGAGTTTCACGAGCGCCGCGACTTCCGCGGAGGTGGCCGGGCACAGTACCGCGCACGCGGCGCCCGTGTAGCGGCGGCGCCAGTCGGTGAGATAGGGCGCGGTGTCGTGCGGGTCGGTCAGGACGTGGGCCGCGCCGATGGCGTCGCGGCAGGCGGTGAGAAAGTCGGTCGGGGTCATGGGGGCAGCTCGGTCAGGTTGAGGTGCGGGGCGTGGGACAAGTCGTTCGGGGCGGTCTGCTCAGTCATGCCGGGTTTCGCTGCCAGCGGTGCCGTTGGCCGCCTCGGCGGCCGCCTGCTTCGCCCGCCGTTTCGCCGCGCGCTTGAACGGTCCGACATACGCGAGTGTGCTCGCAAAAAAAATCACCGCGAGCACGGCTTGCAGCCAGCCGAGACGCGCGCTGAGTCCGTGATCGCTCCAGCCGCGCACGACACCTTCGGCGAAATACAGCAGGATCAGCATCGACGCCCATTGCAGCGTATAAAGCCGGCGCCGCCACACGCCCGGCAACGCGGACAGCAACGGCAACGCCTTGAGCACGAGCAGCGAGCCGCCCGGACGCAGCGGCGCGAGCCACCCTTCCCAGGTGACGGCCAGCGCGATCATCGCGACGAGCGTGACAGCGGCGACGCGCGCGGCGGCGGTTTTCGGCTGCACGGGCACAGCGGTGGCGTGCAACGAGGCGCCGGCCGCGAGGGGAGCGTGCGGCGCCTGCGCTGCCTGCGCCGCATTCGTGGCGTGGCCGGGCGGGCTCGCGGCCCGGGAGTCGGCACGGTGCGCGTGCGTGGTTCGACGGCTATCCTCGCGTTCGGCTGGCTGCAGATCGGGATCGTTCACGGCTTTTCGCTCACGCTTGGTTGCTCGCTTGATTGCCTGCTTGCTTGTTCGCTCGCTCGTTTATCTGGCTACCTGGCTACCCAGTCAGTCACTCGCTCACGGTCTTTCGGTCAGCGACGCCGCCGTGCGCGCGACGCGTGCGCCGAGCGCCATCGCGAGCGTTTTCTCGTCGGCGGAGATGCCTTGCCCGGCCGTGCCTGCGCGCGCGAAATGCGATGCGCCGTAGGGCGTGCCGCCGGTTTGCGTGGTCGAGAGCGCGCTCTCGGTGTACGGAATGCCGACGAGCAGCATGCCGTGATGCAGGAGCGGCAGCATCATCGAGAGCAGCGTGGATTCCTGGCCGCCGTGCAGGCTGCCGGTCGACGTGAACACGCAGGCCGGCTTGCCGGCGAGCGCGCCCGAGAGCCACTGCGGCGTGGTGCCATCGAGAAAATATTTGAGCGCGGCCGCCATGTTGCCGAAGCGGGTCGGCGAGCCGAGCGCGAGGCCCGCGCATTCCTCGAGGTCGCGCAGCTCGACGTAGGGCGGCCCTTCGGCGGGGATGTCCGGCTCGCTCGCCTCGCAGACCGTGGAAACCGCCGGCACGGTGCGCACGCGCGCCTGCATGCCGGGGACGCTGTCGACGCCGTGCGCAATCGCGAGCGCAAGTTCGCGTGTGGCGCCATGACGGCTGTAATAAAGCACGAGAATGTCTTTCATAGGCCTCATCGGTGAACGGGTATTATAGGGGCTCGGTCCGCTGCACAGGCCGCTCATGGCCATTCGGCCAGGTGCGTTCGGCCTCGCGCCGCGTGCGGTCCGCGCAGTCCCGCGGTAGTGGTTTATCTGGCGGTTCAGTCAGCAAGGAGGCAGGTTTGTTGTCCAGGGTGCGTTTCGATCTCGACACGCTCAGGCGGCTCGCGCAGTTTGCCGCGCAACGCATCGGCGAGGACCGGATTCCGCAGGTCGCGGGCAGCCTGACGTTCACGACCATGCTCGCGCTCGTGCCGCTCGCCACGGTGGCGTTCGCGCTGTTCACCGCGTTTCCCATCTTCAGTTCGTTCCAGGCGTCGCTGCAGTTTTTTCTCGCCGACCACCTGATGCCCGCGCAGCTGAACGACCAGATTTTCAAGTATCTGAACCAGTTCGCCTCGAAGGCCAAGGGGCTGACGACGATCGGCATGATCATCCTGTTCGTCACCGCGGTCATGACGATGATGACCGTCGAATCGGCGTTCAACGTGATCTGGCGCGTGCGCAAGGCGCGGCCCGTCGCGCAGCGCGTGCTGGTCTACTGGGCGATCATCACGCTCGGGCCGATCCTGATCGGCGTGAGCCTGTCCATTTCGTCGTATCTGTTCACGCAATCGATGTCGTTCTCGGCCGCGCAGCGCATCACGCCGCTGATCGAATGGGCGCTCGCGGGCGCCGCGCTGCCGCTCACCGCGCTCGCGTTCACGATTCTTTACGTTTATCTGCCGAACTGCCGTGTCGAATGGCGCGACGCGGTGATCGGCGGCGTCATTGCGGCGGTCGCCTTCGAACTCGGCAAGCGCGGTTTCGGCTATTACGTGCGCCGCATTCCGACCTATACCGCGGTATATGGCGCGTTCGCCGCTGTGCCGCTGTTCCTGCTGTGGATGTACCTGTGCTGGTTCATTACGCTCACGGGCGCGATGATCTCGTCGGCCTTGCCGGCGATCCGCATCGGCCAGTTTCACCGGCCCGTTTTCAACGGCAGCAATCTGTTCGATTCGCTCGAACTGCTCGCGCGGCTCTCGGAGGCGCGCGAGGCCAGCAAGCCGGGCTACACGATGCCCGAGCTCGCGCGCATGCTTCGCCGCGATATGGACACGACGCTGATGCTGCTGCAGCGGCTCGAGGAGATCGAGTGGATCGCGCGCCTGCAGGAAGACCGGGCCGGGCCGCACTACGTGCTGGTCGTGAACCCGGCACAGGCCACGGTGCAGCGGCTCTTCGATCTGTTCGTGATCGACCGCGCGGAACTCACGTATCAGCTCGAACTCGAGTCGACGCGCGTGGACAGCGAGATGCTGCTGGCGGCGCTCGATAACGACAGGCTGAAGCTCACGCTCGCCGCGCTGCTGGCGGCACGCGCGGCCACAAGGTCGGCCCGGGCAGCGGGAAGCGCGCGCGAGGCGGCTTCGCTGCCGCATCCGGCGGCGTGAGGTTGCGGTTCGCGGCGGTGGGTTTCTGCCGCAACGACGGCACGCAACGACAGCCCGAAGCCACAACACGCAATTGCAGCACGCAACTACAGCGAGATTTTCCCCACGCAGATGTCCTTGAACATCACCCAGTCTCCCATCAGGCTGTAGAGCGGATGGCGGAAGGTGGCCGGCTTGTTCTTCTCGAAGAAGAAATGGCCGATCCACGCAAAGCCGTAGCCGCAGATCACCGCCGCAGGCAGCCACAGCCAGTCGCCGGTGGCGAGCGCCATGGCGAGGCAGCCGATCACGCCAAGCGAGCCGACGAAGTGCAGCCGCCGCGAGACCGGGTTGCGATGCTCGCTGAGGTAGTACGGGTAAAACTCCGCGAAATTCGCGAAGTGATCGGTGTGCGCTGTATGAGCCATGGTGGCCTCCGGATAGAACGCAGCTTATGGATGCAGCCCGATTGCCGGCCCGCTGCCCGTGGTTGCCCGCCGTTGCGGCGAGGAGGTTTTGCCGCGCGTCGGCGTGGTGTTATCGGACATGGACTGAAAAAGACTGGCTTCGAACATTTTCCGGCTGTCGCGCGTCGCGTGCAACCTGGCCATTCGGCCGATGGCAGGGCGCGTTTGGCTTCGGTATCTTGACCATTCGCGACGACTTTCGCCGGTCCTTTGCGACACCGCGACACCTAGCGCGGCGCTCGCGAAGCGAAGCTGAACAGCGCATCGAGCGTTGCGTCGGGCTGCTCGGTCATCAATGCGTGGCCCGCGTCGAGCGTGATCGTGTCGACCGGCGTGCCGGCCTGCGCGAGCGCGCCGGCGATTGCCTGAGCGGCGCGCGGCGGCGTCATCGCATCGCGCCGGCCGACGATCAGCCGCGTCGCGCAGCGCACCTGAGCCGCGCGGGCGAGGCCGTCGGCGTAGGTGTGGCAGGCGGTGAAGTCGGTATGGAACAGGTGCGGTTCGCCGCTCGCCGAAACGTGTTCCATGAGCCGCTGGTTCATGCCGTGCAGCCAGAAGCCCGGGCCCGGGCAGGACGGCTTGGCCGCCAGCGTCGAGTGCGACCACTGGTTGACCATGCCGATCGCCTCGGGCTCGCGGTTGAGTGCGGCGTCGAGCAATGCGTCGGAGACGGCCATCGGCATCGCGGTCGCGAGCAGCGCGAGATGCGTCGCGCGTTCGGGGTAGCGGCCCGCGAAGTCGAGCGCGATCAGCGAGCCCATGCTGTGGCCGGCCACGAACGCACGCGCCACGCCCACGGCATCGAGCAGCGCGGCGAGCCAGTCGGCCATCGCCGGCACGCTCGTGAGCGCGGGGCCGGCACTGCGGCGGTGGCCCGGCAGGTCGACCGCGAGCACGCCGAAGCCGTGGTGCGCGAAGTAGCGGCTTTGCAGCGCCCACACGCTGTGGTCGTGCTCCGCGCCGTGAATGAACACCGCGGCGGGCAGGCTGGCGTCGAACGGTTTGCCGCCGGTATAGGCGTAGGCGGCTTGGCCCTGAACGGTGACGATCATACGGACTCCGGGCGGGACGGGGGCGTGGCGCCAGATGGGGTGCGGCTCGCGGCGGCGTTCTGTTGCGCGGCGCCCGCGCGCGGCGTCGCGGCGGCCTGCGCCCCGGCTTTCTGGGCGGCCTTCAGCGCGCGCTTGAGATCGTCGATCAGGTCGTCGGGGTCTTCGAGACCGATCGACAGGCGGATCGTGCCTTCCGTGATGCCCGCCTCGGCGAGCGCGGCGGCGTCCATGCGGAAATGCGTCGTCGAGGCCGGATGGATCACGAGCGAGCGCGCGTCGCCGACGTTCGCGAGGTGCGAGAACAGCGACAGCGCTTCGATGAACGCGCGCCCGGCCGCGCGGTCGCCGCGCAGATTGAAGCTGAACACCGCGCCGGCGCCGCGCGGCAGCAGCCGCTGCGCGAGCGCGTGATCGGGATGCGTCGGCAACTCGGGGTAAGCGACCGTTTCGACCGCGGCGTGAGCGGCGAGGAACTCGACCACGCGCCGCGTATTGGCGACGTGCCGTTCCATGCGCAGCGGCAGTGTCTCGATGCCTTGCAGCAGTTGCCACGCGGCCTGCGGATGCAGGCACGCACCGAAGTCGCGCAGACCTTCGCGGCGGGCGCGCAGCAGGAACGGCGCGACGGTGCTTTCCTCGGCGAACACCATGCCGTGAAAGCCGTCGTAGGGCTCGGTCATTTCGGGAAAGCGGCCCGAGGCCTCGAAGTCGAACGTGCCGCCGTCGACCAGCACGCCGCCGATCGTCGTGCCGTGGCCGCCGAGAAACTTGGTCGCCGAGTGATAGACGAAGTCGGCGCCGTGCTCGAAGGGCCGCAGCAAGTAGGGCGTCGTGAAGGTCGAGTCGACCAGCAGCGGCACGCGGTGTGCGTGCGCGATCTGCGCGAGCGCGGCGATGTCGAGCACGTCGAGGCCCGGATTGCCGAGCGTTTCGCCGAACAGCAGGCACGTATTGGGACGTAGCGCCGCCCGCCACGCGTCGAGGTCGCCGGGCTTGACGAAGCTCGTCTCGATGCCGAAGCGCCGCAGCGTGTAGTGCAGCAGATTGTGCGAGCCGCCGTACAGCGCGCTCGAGGCGAGAATATGCGAGCCCGCGCCCATCAGCGTGACGATCGCGAGGTGGAGCGCGGCCTGGCCGCTCGCGGTGCCGATCGCGCCCGCGCCGTTTTCGAGCGCGGCCACGCGTTCCTCGAATACGGCGACGGTCGGGTTCGAAATGCGCGAGTAGACATGGCCGGCGCGCTCCATGTTGAAGAGCGCCGCGGCGTGATCGGGATCGCGAAACGAAAACGAGGTAGTCTGGTAGATAGGCGTGGCGCGCGCGCCGGTGACGGGGTCGGGCGCGGCGCCGGCGTGCAGCGCAAGCGTATCGAAACGGTTGGCGGACATCGTGGGCGGCGGGGCCACGGGCGGCCTCGCGAAGGATGAGGGTGGCCGGCCATCGTATCACCGGCGCGCGCCGTATCAAGCGCGGCTTTCCCGCGGGGCTGTCCGCGAGTCCGCCGGCCTGTGCCCGGAGGGCGGAGCGCGACGCGTTCATGCCGGCGCACGGATCCGGCATGATGCAAGCGCCGCCGCGCCAGGCCGGGCGGCCCGCTTTCCTTTTATGGGCCTTTCCGCTAGGATCGAAAAATCATTTCATGCATTGCCAGACGAGTGGTATCAGGAGATAGATCATGCGAGTCAGCGACATTCTTAAGGTCAAGGGCAACACCCTTTTTACGGTCACGCCGGATACCGCGCTGCATGAGGCCGTCAATACAATGGCCGAGCACGATATCGGCTCGCTCGTGGTGATGGAGTACGGCGATCTCGTCGGCATGCTGACGTTTCGTGAAATCATCATGACGTTGAGCAAGAATGGCGGCAGCGTCGGTACCTCCACGATCCGCAAGGTGATGGACGATCATCCGCTCACCTGCACGCCGGAAACCGACGTCAACGAAGTGCGCCGCATGATGCTCGAACACCATGTGCGTTATCTGCCGGTCATGGAAAGCCGCACGCTGATGGGCGTGATTTCGTTCTACGACGTCGCGAAGGCGGTGGTCGAAGAGCAGGGTTTCGAGAACCGCATGCTCAAGGCTTATATCCGCGACTGGCCGGAAGAACAGCAGCAGGAGCAGCAGCCGACGCGCTGATGCGTGTCGATCCGGCGTCGCGCCCGGGCTCATGCCGCGGGCGCGAATCTGCTCACAGAGCGTGCGCGCAGGCGCGCGCTTTTTTTCTGCCCGATTTTCTGCCCGGTCGCCGGACGGGCAACGCGCGATTTTCCCGCGCCCTTTCCCCAACCTCATGAACGATCGTCCCTTGCCTGCCGCCCGTCGCGCCGCTCGCGCGCATGAAGCGCACGAATCCCAGTTCCGTCTGCTGCGCCAGCGCCGTTTCGCGCCGTTTTTCTGGACGCAGTTCCTCGGCGCGATGAACGACAACGTCTTCAAGATCGGCTTCACGTCGCTCGTCACGTATCAGGCGGCGCGTTTTTCCGGCGTCGATCCGAAAACCGCGGCGTTCCTGATCTCGGCGATCTTCATTCTGCCGTTCGTGCTGTTCTCGGCCACGTCCGGCCAGATCGCCGACAAGTACGACAAGGCGAAGCTCACGCGGCTCGTCAAGAGCTTCGAGATCGTGGTGATGCTGATCGGCGGCGCGGGCTTCTGGCTGCATGCCGCGCCGCTGCTGTATCTGTGCACGTTCCTGATGGGCGTGCATTCGACCGTGTTCGGGCCGGTCAAGTACTCGTATCTGCCGCAGCATCTGTCGGAGGCGGAACTGGTCGGCGGCAACGGCATGGTCGAGATGGGCACCTTCGTCGCGATCCTGATCGGCACGATCATCGGCGGCGCGGGCGCGGGGATGGTCGGGCACGGCGCGCTGGTGCTCGCCTGCGCGTGTATCGCGATCGCGCTGGTCGGCCGCGTCGTGTCGGGCTTCGTGCCGGCCACGCCGGCGCCGCAGGCCGATCTGCGCGTCAACTGGAATCCGTTCAGCGAAACGTGGCGCAACCTGAAGCTCGCGCGCGAAAACCGCACCGTGTTCCTGAGCCTGCTCGGCATTTCGTGGCTGTGGTTCATCGGCGCGACGTTTCTCGCGTCGTTCTTCAATTTCGCGAAAGACGTGCTCTCGGCCGACCCCGACGTCGTGACCGTGCTGCTCGGCACCTTCTCGATCGGCATCGGCATCGGCTCGCTGCTGTGCGAACGGCTCTCGAAGCGGCGCATCGAAATCGGCCTCGTGCCGCTCGGCTCGATCGGCATGAGCGTGTTCGCCATCGACCTCTTTTTCGCAAGCCATGCGCTGCCGCCGGCCGGGCATCTGCTGAGCGTCGGCGAGTTTCTCGGCCGCTTCGCGCATTGGCGCGTGCTCGCCGACCTGTTCCTGCTCGCGCTGTTCGGCGGCCTGTACAGCGTGCCGCTTTATGCGCTGATCCAGAGCCGCAGCCAGCCGAGCCATCGCGCGCGCATTATCGCCGCGAACAATATCCTCAATTCGCTGTTCATGATCGTCTCGGCGCTGATGGCGATGGTGCTGACCTCGGCCGGCTTCAGCATTCCGGCGATCTTCCTCGTCACCGCGCTGCTGAATGTCGTGGTCGCGTGCTACATCTATTCGCTCGTGCCCGAGTTCCTGCTGCGCTTCATCGCGTGGCTGCTCGTGCACACGTTCTACCGGATCCGGCTCGTGCACGCCGAGCGGATTCCGCAAGAGGGCGCGGCCGTGCTCGTGTGCAATCACGTAAGTTTCGTCGATGCGATCGTGATCATGGCCGAGAGCCCGCGGCCGATCCGCTTCGTGATGGATCATCAGATATTCAAGTCGCCGTTCGTCGGCTGGCTGTTCCGCGATGCGAAGGCGATTCCGATCGCGCCCGCGCACGAGGACGCCGCGTTGCTCGCGCAAGCCTACGACCGTTGCGCGCAGGCGCTCGCCGAGGGCGAGCTCGTGTGCATCTTCCCGGAAGGCAAGCTCACGCGTACCGGCGAGATGAATCCGTTCCGTCACGGCGTGACCGAGATCGTCAAGCGCACACCGGCGCCAGTCATTCCGATGGCGCTGCGCGGGTTGTGGGGCAGCGTGTTTTCGCGCGCCGTCGATACGCACTGGCCGCGGCCCATCGGGAAGGGGATGATGAGCCGGCTGAGTCTCGCGGTGGGCGAGCCGATCGAGCCGGAGCAGGCGACGCCCGAACGGCTGCAGGAAATCGTGAGCGAGCTGCGCGGCGCGCGGAAATAGCGCGGGGCGCGATGGCGGCGGTGGCGGTCATGATGGCGACTGTCGCGGCGGTCCTCGCTTCTTCGGCCATCCCGGTAGCCGGCCGTCTACTGTGTCGCAACCGCTCCGGCTTTTCGGCTCGCTTCCGCGCCGATCGTTCTCTCAGACCTGATCGGCGATGCCTGGTCAAGCCCGGCGGGCTGGCATAATAGCGGCTTCCCCGCATTTCTTTGGACGACGCTCATGTCCGGCAACACGCTCGGTACGCTTTTCACTGTCACGACCTTCGGCGAATCGCACGGCCCCGCTATCGGCTGCGTGATCGACGGCTGCCCCCCGGGCATGGCGCTCAACGAAGCCGATATCCAGTTCGAACTCGATCGCCGCAAGCCGGGCACGTCGCGCCACGTTACGCAGCGTCAGGAAGAAGACAAGGTCGAGATCCTGTCGGGCGTGTTCGAAGGCAAGACCACCGGCGCGCCGATCGCGCTGCTGATCCGCAATACCGACCAGCGCAGCAAGGACTACGGCAACATCGCCGACACCTTCCGTCCGGGCCACGCCGACTACACCTACTGGCAGAAATACGGCATTCGCGACTATCGCGGCGGTGGCCGTTCGTCGGCGCGGCTGACGGCGCCGACAGTGGCGGCCGGCGCGGTCGCGAAGAAGTGGCTGCGCGAGAAATTCGGCACCGAAATTCGCGGCCATATGGCGGCGCTCGGCGAGATCGACGTGCCGTTCGTCGACTGGGCGCAGGTGCACGAGAATCCGTTCTTCGTGCCGAATGCCGACATCGTGCCGCAGCTCGAAGCGTATATGGACGCGCTGCGCAAGGACGGCGATTCGATCGGCGCGCGCATCAACGTGGTGGCGTCCGGTGTGCCGGTCGGTCTCGGCGAGCCGCTGTTCGACCGCCTCGATGCCGACATCGCGCACGCGATGATGGGCATCAATGCGGTGAAGGGCGTCGAGATCGGCGCGGGTTTTGCGAGCGTGGCGCAACGCGGCTCCGTGCATGGCGACGAGCTGACGCCGGAAGGTTTCGTCGGCAATAACGCGGGTGGTGTGCTCGGCGGTATTTCGACGGGGCAGGACATCACGGTGTCGATCGCGATCAAGCCGACGTCGAGCATCCGTACGCCGCGTCGTTCGATCGACAAGGCGGGGCAGCCAGCCATCGTCGAAACGTTCGGGCGGCATGACCCGTGCGTCGGCATTCGCGCGACGCCGATCGCCGAGTCGATGCTCGCGCTCGTGCTGATTGATCATGCGCTGCGGCATCGGGGGCAATGCGGCGATGTTTCGGTGAGCACGCCGAAGATCGCGGCGAGCGCGCCTTAACGCGGGTCCCGCTGATGCGGCGCCGTAAGCGCGTCGCGCAGCGGACTACCGTATCGACGATTTCAGGATTGAATGGATTGGCGTGTGCGACCGGGCGAGGCCCGGTTGCGCAAGAAGCGTCGTCATAAAAGAAAACGGCGAAGGGGCAGCGAAACGCGGAAGAGAGCGTATAGGCGATAGCGCGAACGCACTATCGAAACTTGCCCCCGCAACACAGTCCTTCTGTTCCGAACAGTGCGCCGCGAAGGCAAGCCAAACATCAATCACATATTCGGGTAGTTTGGCCCGCCGCCACCTTCCGGCGTGACCCACACGATGTTTTGCGTCGGGTCCTTGATGTCGCAGGTCTTGCAGTGCACGCAGTTCTGCGCATTGATCACAAGCCGCTCGTTGCCTTCATCGTTCTTCACGAATTCATACACGCCAGCGGGGCAGTAGCGCGACTCTGGACCCGCATAGGTCTGCCAGTTCACGTTGACCGGCACGGTCGGGTCCTTCAGCGTCAGATGCGCAGGCTGGTTCTCTTCGTGATTCGTGTTCGAAATGAACACCGACGAAAGCCGGTCGAACGTGAGCTTGCCATCGGGCTTCGGATACG
>NZ_JAAGPQ010000139.1:0-14773 GCF_017104985.1 Paraburkholderia sp. Ac-20342
CATCTTCACGATTCGCGAGGCCGATCCGGCCGCGGCGCGCGCGAAGATCGAACTGCGCCATTCGTCGTTCGTGCTCGCGCAGCCCGGCAGGCACGGCAAGCTCTGCTACATGTTCGCGGGCTGGTTCGCCGGCGCGATGGATTGGGTCAACGACACCACGGAAGGCGGCAAAGGCGCGCCGCGCGCGCGGTCGTCGGAAGTGCAATGCGCGGCCGAAGGCCACGCGCACTGCATTTTCGAAGTCTCGCCGATCGCCGCCTGAACGGCGGCGCGACCCGCCCTACAAGACTTATCGAAAGACACGAACGCCAGAGGTCGTCTGCGATGCGCTACCCACACCTGTTCAAACCCTTGACGCTCAATCAGCTCACGCTGCGCAACCGCATCGTCAGCACGGCCCACGCCGAGGTCTACGCCGAGCCGGGCGGCCTGCCGGGCGACCGCTATATCCGCTATTACGAAGAGAAGGCCAAGGGCGGCGTGGGCCTTGCGGTGTGCGGCGGATCGAGCCCGGTGTCGATCGACAGTCCGCAGGGCTGGTGGAAGTCGGTGAATCTCGCGACCGACAGGATCATCGATCCGCTCGCGCGTCTTGCCGAAGCGATGCACCGGCACGGCGCGAAGATCATGATTCAGGCTACCCACATGGGGCGCCGTTCCGCGTTTCATGGCGAGCAATGGCCGCATCTGATGTCGCCGTCGGGCGTGCGCGAACCCGTGCATCGCGGCAATGCCAAGATTATCGAGGTCGAGGAAATCCACCGCATCATCGGCGACTTCGCGACGGCTGCGAAGCGCGTGAAGGACGCGGGCATGGACGGCATCGAGATTTCGGCGGCGCACCAGCATCTGATCGACCAGTTCTGGAGCCCGCGCACGAACTTTCGCACCGACGAATGGGGCGGTTCGCTCGAAAACCGCCTGCGGTTCGGCGTGGAAGTGCTCAAGGCCGTGCGCGAGGCCGTAGGCAAGGACTTTTGCGTCGGCCTGCGCATGTGCGGCGACGAGTTCCACGAAGATGGCCTCGATCACGAGCAGTTGAAGGAAATCGCCCAGGCGATGGCGGAAACGGGGCTGATCGACTATCTCGGCGTGATCGGCTCCGGCGCGGACACGCACAACACGCTCGCCAACTGCATGCCGCCGATGGCGCTGCCACCCGAGCCGTTCGTGCATCTCGCGGCCGGCATCAAGTCGGTGGTCAAGCTGCCGGTCATGCACGCGCAGAGCATTCGCGATGCGGGCCAGGCCGAGCGTCTGCTCGCGAGCGGCATGGTCGACCTGGTCGGCATGACGCGCGCGCAGATCGCCGACCCGCACATGGTCATCAAGATTCGCGACGGCCGCGAAGACGAGATCAAGCAGTGCGTCGGCGCGAACTATTGCATCGACCGCCAGTACAACGGTCTCGACGTGCTGTGCGTGCAGAACGCGGCGACCTCGCGCGAGGCGACCATGCCGCACGTCATCGAGAAGTCGCGCGGGCCGAAGCGCAAGGTCGTGGTGGTCGGCGCGGGACCGGCGGGGCTGGAAGCCGCGCGCGTTGCGCGGCTGCGCGGCCATGACGTGGTGCTGTTCGAGAAGAACGACGCCGTGGGCGGCCAGATTCTGCTGGCGGCGAAAGCGCCGCAGCGCGAGCAGATGGCGGGCATCGTGCGCTGGTTCGACATGGAGACGAAGCGCCTCGGCGTCGATCGCCGTCTCGGCGTAACGGCCGACGAGAAAACGATCCTCGCGGAGAAGCCCGACATCATCGTGCTCGCCACGGGCGGTTCGAGCTTCACGCAGCAGGTGGGCGCATGGGGCGTGGAAGACGGGCTCGCGGTCAGTTCATGGGACATCCTGGCGGGCCGTGTCGAGCCGAAGCAGAACGTGCTCGTCTACGACGGCGTGAGCACGCATGCGGGCGCCGGGGTGGCCGATTTCATTTCGAGCCGCGGCTCGAAGGTCGAAATCGTCACGCCCGACGTGAAGGTTGCCGACGACGTGGGCGGCACCACGTTCCCGATCTTCTATCGCCGCCTCTATGCGCAGGGCGTGATCCATACGCCGAATTACTGGCTCGATCGCGTGTACGAAGAAGACGGCAAGAAGATTGCCGTGCTGCGCAACGAGTACACGGAGGAGCAGGAGGAGCGCGCCGTCGATCAGGTGGTGATCGAAAACGGCAGCACGCCCAACGACGCGTTGTACTGGAAGCTCAAACCCGAATCGGTGAATCGCGGCCAGGTGGACGTGCACAAGCTTTTCGCCGCGGAGCCGCAGCCTTGCCTCGGCGAAGAACTCGGCAATGGCCGCTTCCTGCTGTTCCGCGTCGGCGACTGCATCTCCATGCACAACATCCACGGCGCGATTTACGACGCGCTGCGGCTCGCGAAGGACTTCTGAACCATGAATCCGTCCTGGCTCATTACCGCGCTGCTGTGGGTGTCGATGGCGGGGCTCGCGTTCGCGGTCGCGAAACGCGCCGCCTTCTGGCGGGTGGGGCGTGCCGCCGTGCCCGGTTCCGTTGGCGTCAGCAAGCTGTTCAGTATCCCCAAGCGTTATTTCGTCGATCTGCATCATGTGGTGGCGCGCGATCCGTATATCGCGAAGACGCACGTCGCCACCGCGGGCGGCGCGATCGCGGCGCTGGCGCTCGTGTTCGTCAACTACGGGCTCGCGATCTATTCGCCGTGGCTCGACCGGCTGATCTTTCTCGCGGCGCTCGCGATGCTGATCGGCGCGGTGTTCGTCTGGCGCCGCCGTCATGCGAGCCATGTGCCGGCGCGCCTTTCGCGCGGGCCGTGGAATACGCTGCCGTGGCTGCTCGGCTCGTTCGCGCTCGGCGTGGTGCTCTTCACGATGGTGCCCGCCGGCGCGATGTCGGGCGGATTCGCGGTAGTGTGCGCGGTGCTGATCGGCGTGGGCGCCTTCGCGATGACGTTCGGCGCGGCTAACGGCGGGCCGATGAAGCATGCGGTGGCGGGTCTTTTGCACCTGGCTTTTCATCCGCGCCAGGAGCGTTTCGCGGCAACGCGCGAGGGCTGGACCGGCAACGGCACGGCCACGCCGCCGACCGCGCTGAAGCTGCCCGATATCGAACAGAAGCAGGAATACGGCGTGGCGAAACCCGTGGAGTTTCGCTGGAACCAGCTGCTGAGCTTCGATGCCTGCGTGCAGTGCGGCAAATGCGAGGCCGCGTGCCCCGCGTTCGCCTCGGGCCAGCCGCTCAATCCGAAGAAGCTGATTCAGGACCTCGTGGTCGGCATGGCCGGCGGCACCGACGCGGCGTACGCGGGCAGTCCCACGCCCGGCATGGCGGTCGGCCGGCATCGCGGTGCGCCGGACGGTCCGATCGTCTCCGGCCTGATCGAAGCGCAGACGCTCTGGTCGTGCACGACCTGCCGCGCCTGCGTCGAGGAGTGCCCGATGCTGATCGAGCACGTCGACGCCATCGTCGACATGCGCCGCAACCAGACGCTCGTGCATGGCGAGGTGCCCGGCAAAGGCCCGGAAGTGCTGGCGAACCTGCGCGAAACGGGCACGGCGGGCGGCTACGACAGGACCGCGCGCTACGACTGGTCGGTCGATCTCGATGCGCCGGTCGCGCAACCCGGCCAACGCGTGGACGTACTCGTGGTGACCGGTGAGGGCGCGTTCGACATGCGCTATCAGCGCACGCTGCGCGCGCTCGTGACGGTGCTCAACAAGGTCGGCGTGAATTACGCGGTGCTCGGCGCGCGGGAAACGGATACCGGCGACGTGGCGCGCCGTCTCGGCGACGAAGCGACGTTCCAGCGCATGGCGAAGCAGATGATGGCGACGCTCGCCACGCTCGACTTCGCGCGCATCGTCACCGCCGACCCGCACGTCATGCACAGCCTGCGCAACGAGTACCGTGCGCTCGGCGCGCGCTACGAAGTACTGCATCACACGACCTTCCTCGCCGAACTCGCCGCGAGCGGACGCATCGCGCCGAAGGCCGTGCAGGCGCTCACCGAAAAGCGCACCACGTATCACGATCCCTGCTATCTGGGCCGCTATAACGGCGAGACCGAAGCGCCGCGCAAGCTGCTGAAAACGATCGGCATCCAGGTCGTGGAGATGGAGCGTCACGGCATGCGCGGACGCTGCTGCGGCGGGGGCGGCGGCGCGCCGCTCACCGACATCCCCGGCAAGCAGCGCATTCCCGACATTCGTATGGCCGACGCACGCGCACTCAACGCCGAGGTCGTTGCCGTGGCGTGCCCGCAATGCACGGCGATGCTCGAAGGCGTGGTGGGTCCGCGTCCCGAGGTGCTCGACGTGGCCGAACTCGTGGCCGCCTCGCTGGAGTGAATCGATGAATACGATCAAACGAATCGATCCGCGCCGCCCGTTCGTCGTGACCGCGGCGGGTCTCAGGCGCATGACCCTCGGCGAGACCGGGAGTGCCGACGCGAACGCCGCGCATTGGCCCGCGCAGCACGGGCACGGCGGTGCCGCGAAACCGCGCCGCACCATTAGCGATCCGAAGCACGTGCTGCTCGTTGCCGCTCACGCCGAGCGCGGCACGCTCGACGAGCATGCGCGCCAGGCCGTCGCGGCCGCCGCGTTGCTCGCCGATGCGCAAACCGAAGTGGCGCTGCTCGTGTTCGGCGAACTGAAAGACGACGCGGCGGCGCTCGGCGTCGACAAGCTGATCGAGCTGCCGGGCTTCGAGCGCCGCGCGTTCGCGCCGGACAGCGAACTGCGCGCGTTGCAGGCGTGTGCTTCGGCGCTCGCGCCGAAGCATGTGTTCCTGCCCGACAACGCGAGCGGCGACGGCGATCTTGGCCGGCGCTACGCGGCCTCGGCCGGGGCCAGCGTGGCGACGCAGGTGGTCGAGATCGACGCACGCCATGTGGGCGTGTACGAACAGGCGAAGCGCGCATGGGCCACGCGCGCGCTGCCCGAGGTGATCCTGCTCGCGCCGAACGCGGTGGAGGCGAAGCTGCCGTTCGTCGGCGCGGGCGAGCGGCTCCCGAGCGACTTCATCCGGCCCGCCGTCGATCTGGCGTCGTCGTATCGCGATCTCGGTCTCGAGGAAATCGATGCCGCCCGGGTCGCGCTCGAAGAAGCCGATTTCATCGTCTCGGCGGGCAACGGCGTGACCGACATCGCGGCATTCGAACAGCTCGCGGGCGTGCTCGGCGCGGCGATCGGCGCGAGCCGCGTCGCGGTCGACAACGGCCACTTCACGCGCGACAAGCAGGTGGGCGCGACGGGCAAGACGGTCGAGTCCAGTGTGTATATCGCGTTCGGCATTTCGGGCGCCGTGCAGCATCTGCAAGGCATCAAGGATTGCCGCCACGTGATTGCCGTGAATCTCGACGGCAGCGCGCCGATCGCGAAGCGCGCAAACTTGACCGTGGTCGGCGATGCCCAGGGCACCATCGCCGCGCTGATCGGTGAGGTAGAGGCCGCGCGCGCGAAACGCGGCGCGCCGGGCGCCGTACGTGACGACATGCATTCCGCAGGAGTGGCCGCATGAATGCCCGCAATGATTCCCGTAACGATTCCCAACGGCGCATCGAACGCATCGCCGTGCTCGTTTCCGTCGGCCGCCACCCCGTGAGCGGCGTGCCGCGCCATAGCCGCAACGACGCGCTCGCACTCGATCTCGCGCGTACGCTGGCGCAGCGTCACCATGCGCGCCTCGACGTGCTGCATGCGGGCGACGCTGAAGATCCGACACTGGCCGAATATCTCGCACTGGGCGCGGCCGAAGTCGAGGTGCTGAGCTGCGCGCCGTCCGACGACACAGCGCGCATGCTGGCCGAGCGCGTGCGCGGCTACGACCTCGTGCTGACCGGCACGCGGGCCGAAGGCGCGCACGACAGCGGCATGCTGCCGTATAGCGTGGCCGCGGCGCTCGGCGTGCCGATCGTCGGCGGCGCGGTCGATATCGACGCAGAGAGCGGCGCTGTGGCCGTGGTGCGGCAATTCCTGCCCAAGGGCCTGCGCCGGCGCGTGCAAACGGCGCTGCCCGCCGTGATCGCCGTGCATCCGCTCGCCAATGCGCAGCCCCGTTACGCCTATGCGCGGCTGCGCGCCGGCGCGATCCGGCCGCAGCGCGCCGCGAGCATGAGCATGAGCGCTGCCGAAGCGTCCGCGTGGACGGTCGGCCCGATCGAGCGCAAGCCCGTGCGCCTCGTCGCGGCGGAGAAGCGCTCCGGCCATGCGCGCATGCTCTCGGCGACCACGACCGAAAGCCGCGGCGGCAACGTCGTAAACGAAGGGAGTTCGGTCGAAAAAGCACAAGTGATCCTCGCGTATTTGCGCGAGCATCAACTTATCGACTACTGATTTTGACGATCTGTCGGCAACAAGCTGGAATGGAAAATCCGGAGCACACGATGAAAGTATCGGCAGAAATTCGCGCGCTGATCGAGCGCCGCAAAGAGGGGTACAGCCTGGAGGCGCCGTTCTATTTGAGCGAGGAGATTTTCGCGCTCGATATGGAAGCCATCTTCCGGCAGCACTGGATCGAGGTCGCCACCGAGGTCGAGATTCCGGAGCCGGGCGACTATGTGACCGCCGAGCTGGCGGGCGAATCGATTCTGATCGTGCGCGACGACGACATGGCGGTGCGTGCGTTCCACAACGTATGCCGCCATCGCGGCTCGCGCCTGTGCAACGACTCGAAGGGCACGGTCGGCAATATCGTGTGCCCGTATCACAGCTGGACCTATAACCTCTCGGGCGAACTGATGTTCGCCGAGCATATGGGCGAGCAGTTCGACCGCTGCAAGCACAGCCTCAAGCGCGTCCATGTGGAAAATCTCGCCGGGCTGATCTTCGTGTGCCTCGCCGACGAGCCGCCCGCCGACTTCGCGCAGATGCGCGCCGCGATGGAGCCGTATCTGCTGCCGCACGATCTGGCGAACTGCAAGGTCGCCGCGCAGATCGACATCATCGAGAAAGGCAACTGGAAGCTCGTGATGGAGAACAATCGCGAGTGCTATCACTGCGTGGCGAATCACCCCGAGTTGACGGTTTCGCTTTACGAATACGGCTTCGGCTACGAACGCACGCCGGCCAACGCGGAAGGGATGGCAGCCTTCGAGCGCGCCTGCAACGAGCGCGTGACGCAGTGGGAAGGGTTGGGCCTGCCTTCGGTGGAAGTCGAAAAACTGCTCGACGTGACGGGTTTTCGCACGCAGCGCCTGCCGCTCGATCGCAGCGGCGAATCGCAGACGCTCGACGCGAAAGTGGCCTCGAAAAAGCTGCTCGGCGAGTTTCGCTCGGCGGATCTCGGCGGTCTGTCGTTCTGGACCCAGCCGAACTCGTGGCATCACTTCATGAGCGATCACATCGTGTCGTTCTCGGTCGTCCCGCTTTCCGCCGGCGAGACGCTCGTGCGTACGCGCTGGCTGGTCCACAAGGACGCGCGCGAAGGCATCGACTACGACGTCGAGAATCTGACCGCGGTCTGGAATGCGACCAACGACCAGGACCGCACGCTCGTCGAGTATTCGCAGCGCGGCGCGGCGAGCAGCGCCTACGAGCCGGGTCCGTATTCGCCGTACACGGAAGGTCTCGTCGAAAAGTTCTCGGCCTGGTACATCGGCCGCCTTGCCGGACAGATTGGCGCATAACGTCGCGCCGCGCGCGGCCAAAGCAAAAGAGCGGAGTTTGTCATGATGCGAGATGCAGCCCAACTCGACCCCATGGACAGCCGGGTCACGCGCCCGGCGTTCTGGAGCGCGCTGCCCGAACGGTGGACGAGCGACGTCGAGGAAACGCTCGTGTGCTGTCATGTCGTGCAGGAAACGCATGACGTGAAGAGCTTTTTTCTGCGCTCGCCAGAGGGCCGCACGTTCTCGTTCGAGCCGGGGCAGTTCGTCACGCTCGAACTCGAGATCGACGGCGAGCCGATCAATCGCTGCTATACGATTTCGTCGTCGCCGGCGCGGCCGCACACCATTTCCATCACGGTCAAGCGCGTGCCGGGAGGCAAGGTGTCGAACTGGCTGCACGACAACCTGAAGCCCGGCGTCGAATTGCGCGTGCTCGGGCCGGCCGGTGACTTCACCTGCGCGCGGCACCCGGCACCGAAATATCTGTTTCTTTCCGCCGGGTCCGGCATCACGCCGCTGATGTCGATGAGCCGCGCGCATCACGATCTCGCCGAAGATCGCGACATCGTCTTCGCGCATAGCGCACGCACGCCCGACGACATCATCTTCGCGCGCGAACTCGAACTGATCGCGTCGAGCCGGGCGAACTTCCGCACGTCATTCGTGTGCGAGCGGGTGGGGGCGCGTACCGGATGGCCGGGCGTCACCGGTTTTCTGTCGCTGCCGCTGCTGAAGCTGATCGCCCCCGATTTCATGGAGCGCGAAATCTTCACTTGCGGTCCCGCGCCGTATATGAAGGCCGTGCGCGATCTGCTCGACGAAGCCGGCTTTGCGCGAGAGCGCTATCACGAAGAGAGCTTTTCGTTCGAAACGTTGACGGCGACCCATGCGCTGCTTGAAGCAGACCCGGCCGACCCAGCCGACCCGGCCGCGACAGAGCCGGCCGTGCCGACCGAAAGCTTCACGGTCACGTTCGCGAAGAGCCGCCGCGAGATCCAGTGCGGCTCGCAGCAAACCGTGCTCGACGCGGCTCGCCAGGCGGGCGTGAGGCTCGCCTCGTCGTGCAGCCAGGGCATGTGCGGCACCTGCAAGGTCAAGCTGGTTTCGGGGCAGGTCGAGATGAAGCATAGCGGCGGCATTCGCCAGCGCGAGATCGATCAGGGCATGGCCCTGTTGTGCTGCTCGAAGCCGCTGTCCGATCTCGTCGTCGACAAGTAGCAAGGGTGTCGCCGTACAACAAGAAAGTGTCGTAAATCGAGGGGACCGGTAAATTGCGGCGGGCGAATCTGGAGACACACGAAACGCGTGCCCGAATCATAGGAGATGAATCATGAAGCTGTCCGCGAAACTCTTTCTGGCCGGTGTGCTGTTCGCAACGGTGAGCGTCAGTGCCCCGGCGTTTGCCGACGGCAAACCCACGCTGAAGATCGGCTACGTCGAAGGCTGGGACGATAGCGTCGCCACGTCCAACATCGCTTCGCGCATCATCGAGAAGCGCCTCGGCTATCCGGTGCAGCTCGTGCCGGTGGCCACGGGCATCATGTGGCAGGGCGTGGCGCGCGGCGACCTCGATGCGACGCTGTCCGCATGGCTGCCGGTGACGCAGGGCGCGTACTGGGACCAGTTCAAGGACAAGGTCGTCGATCTCGGCACGAATTTCCCAGGCGCGAAGATCGGTCTCGTGGTGCCCGACTACGTGAGCGCGAAGAGCATCAACGATCTCAACGCGGAAAAGGCGGCGTTCGGCGGGCGCATCGTCGGCATCGACGCGGGCGCGGGCGTGATGCGCAAGACCGACGAGGCCGTCAAGCAATACGGTCTCAACTACAACGTCATGCCGAGTTCGGGCAGCGCGATGACGGCCGAACTGGCGCGCTCGATCGGCACGAAGAAGCCGGTGATCGTCACGGGCTGGACGCCGCACTGGATGTTCGCGAAGTACAAGCTGCGCTTCCTCGACGATCCGAAGAGCGTGTACGGCGCGGCCGAGCACGTGGATAGCGTCGCCAATCCGGCGCTCGAAAAGAAGGCGCCGCAGGTCGAGTCTTTCCTGAAGAAATTCCAGTGGAAGCCGGGCGAGATCGACGGCGTGATGCTGGCGATCCAGAACGGCGAAAAGCCCGAGGCCGCCGCCGATGCCTGGATCGCCGCGCACGGCGATCGCGTGAACGAGTGGGTCGGCCAGCAGTAAGCGCGGCAAGAGAAATCCGGACCGGCGAGTCCTGTTTTGCTGCGGCTGCGGCTGCGGTTCGCCGCGCCGCGTTTCATCCGGTCAGTCCTGTACTACGCACACCCTGCCTTGCGCCGAGGCAGGCGGGAAGCCGCGCCTGGCACCGCAGCACAGGCGCCTTGTTGCCGACGCAGCATGTCGCTTTTGAGCAAGCGTTTGTCGCAATTCGCTATCCCGGCAGGGTTTTTTCCGACAACCATGTAGACATACCGAGCGGGCCGGCGCCTGCCGTTCGAGGAGACGGAGTCGATGAAATCCCCCAAGATCGTAGTCGAAGGACTATGCAAGGTTTTCGGGCCCAACCCGAAGCTCGCGCGCGAGCTGCTCGCGCAGGGCGCAACGAAGGACGAACTGTTCGCCCAAACCGGCTATGTGCTCGGCGTGAACCACGCGTCGTTCGAAGTGCACGAGGGCGAGATTTTCGTGCTGATGGGTCTCTCCGGCTCGGGCAAGTCCACGCTGATCCGGCTCATCAACCGGCTCGTGGACCCCACGGCGGGCAAGATCGTCATCGACGGGCGCGACGTTGCGGCCATCCGGCGCTCGGAACTGGTGGCGCTGCGCCGCACCGACATGAGCATGGTGTTTCAGTCGTTCGCGCTGATGCCGCAACGCACGGTGCTGTCGAACGCCGCATTCGGTCTCGAAGTGGCGGGCGTGGGGCGCAAGGAGCGCGAGCGGCGCGCGCTGGCGGTGCTGGAGCAGGTCGGCCTTGCGCCGTTTGCGCAGAAGTTGCCCGCCGAGCTGTCGGGCGGCATGCAGCAGCGTGTGGGCCTTGCCCGTGCGCTAGCCGTGAATCCCTCGCTGATGATTATGGACGAAGCGTTTTCGGCGCTCGATCCGTTGAAGCGCAAGGAAATGCAGAACGTGCTGCTGCAACTGCAGAAGGAGCAGCGCCGCACGATCATGTTCGTGTCGCACGATCTCGAAGAGGCGCTGCGGATCGGCAGCCGCATCGCCATCATGGAAGGCGGGCGCATCGTGCAGATCGGCACCCCGCAGGAAATCGTCAGCAATCCTGCCGACGACTACGTGCGCGCGTTCTTCGACGGCGTGGACACCAGCCGCTATCTGACGGCCGGCGATCTGATGCAGCGCGAGGCGGTGCCGCTGATCCGCTCGCTCGACGCGACGAGCGTGGAGTCGTCGCTCAACGGCAGCGCGGACTACGCCTTCGTGCTCGATGCGCAGCATCGCATCAGCGGTTTCGTGACGCGCGATTCGATTCGCGCCGCGCGGCCGTCGCTCGAGAAGGTCGAATGCATTTCGCTCGGCGCGCCGCTGGAGCAGGTCGTCTCGCGCGTCTGCGCGAATACGACGGCGCTGCCGGTAGTGGACGACGAAGGCCGCTATTGCGGCTCCATCGATCAGGCCGCCGTTCTGAAGGTCATTACGCGTAACCGAGGTGCTCATGTCTGAGATCATTCCCGTCGGCCAGTGGGTCGACCAGGCGGTTCACTATCTACTCGATCACGACGCGAGCAGTTTCGACACGGTCGGCCGGGCGATCGAAAGTTTCGCCGCTTTCGTCGAACATAGCTTGCAGGCCATTCCGATGTGGGCGCTGATGGCGTTCTTCATCCTTATCGGTTTGTGGCGCGTGGGCTGGCGTTTTGCGATCTTCGCCGCCTGTTCGCTGTTGCTGATCCATGCGACGGGCTTCTGGGACCAGACCGTCGTCACGCTCGGGCTCACGCTGTCGTCCACCGTCATCAGCCTCGTGGTGGGTATTCCGCTCGGCATCTGGACAGCGAAAAGCCGGCTCGTGCAGACGATCGTGCGCCCGATTCTCGATCTGATGCAGACAATGCCGGCCTTCGTTTACCTGATTCCGGCCGCCATGCTGTTCGGTCTCGGCCGCGTGCCCGGCATTCTTTCCACGGTGATCTTCGCCATGCCGCCCGCGGTTCGCCTGACGAGTCTCGGCATCAAGCACGTGAATCGCGAGATTGTCGAAGCCGGGCAGGCGTTCGGCTGCACGCCATGGCAGCTGTTGTACAAGGTGCAGTTTCCGAATGCCCTGCCGTCGATCATGCAGGGCGTGAACCAGACCATCATGATGGCGCTGTCGATGGTGATCATCGCCTCGATGGTGGGCGCGGGCGGTCTCGGCAACGACGTGCTGGCGAGTATTCAACGTCTGGATATCGGCCTCGGTTTCGAAAGCGGGCTTTCCGTCGTGTTGCTGGCGATCATCCTGGACCGCATTACCGAGAGCTTCGGTCGTGCGCCTGGCGCGCCAAAAGTGTCGCCGTTCGCGGGGCTCAGGCAACTCATGCGCGCGCGTCCCGCTGTCGCCGAGGTCTGATCCGGTTTTCAACTGCGGGGTTTTCAACCGTTGTTTCCCGAGGAGCGCGATGTGACGACAGACATCGCCGCAGCGTCCACCGTCGACGCGCATGCGGCATCGTCTCTCAGGCATTTCGGTTTCCTGACGTTGCAGAACTTTTCGATGATCGCGTTTTCGAGCGCGGTCGAAGTTCTGCGTATGGCGAACTATGTCGGGCGCGCGGACCATTACCACTGGTCCATCTACTCGCTGGACGGCGCGCCCGTCCACGCGAGCAATGGCATCGCGGTACGCCCGGCGCAGCCGCTCGATCCGGCGTCGCTGCCCGACGTGCTGATCGTGTGCGGCGGCGTGCGCATACGCGAGATCGTCGACGACAGCCTGCGCGCCACGCTGGATGGGGTGGCGCAGCGCGGCGTTCCGCTCGGCGGCATCTGCACGGGCGCTTATGCGCTGATGGCGAGCGGGCTGCTCGACGGTTACCGCTGCGCCGTGCATTGGGAAGACCTCACGGCTTTGCACGAGGAATTTCCGCGCGTGCGTTTCGCCGACGAGCTGTTCGTGGTCGATCGCGACCGGCTGACCTGCACGGGCGGCACCGCGCCGCTCGATCTGATGCTCGATCTCGTGGGCGCGCGGCTCGGCCGCGGCCTGGCTGCCAAGGTATCCGAACAGTTTATCGTCGAGCGGATTCGCAGCGCCACTGACTTACAGCCAATACCTGTTGATGCGCGCGTGGGTTTTTCGCGCGCGGAACTGGTCGAGGTCGTGCGGTTGATGGAAGCGAACATCAAGGAGCCGCTGTCGCTGGAAGAACTGGCGCGCCTCGTGCGGCTTTCGCAACGGCATTTGCAGCGCATGTTCAAGGCGTATCTGAACGTCTCGCCAACGCACTACTACCTCACGTTGCGCCTGAAACGGGCGCGCGAACTGCTGCGCACGACCGATGCGTCGATCGCTCGCGTGACGTCGGTGTGCGGATTCAATTCGCCGTGCCATTTCAGCAAGGCCTACCGCGTGCAGTTCGGCCACGCGCCGAGTCATGAGCGGCGTATGACGAAGTGAGAGAGGGGGCCTCGTGTCGGCGCGCCTGTCGTGCGAAGGCGCGCCGCAATTCGCCGGCTCGACCGTCAGATCAATAAACACCAGATGGCAAGAAACGGATCGGACAGCGATCTCATTGCATGCAGGCTGCCTCGCGCGTTGTGGATGCCGCCGCCTATTCCGGGGTTGAGCCAGTCGCCGTCTTTCTGGCGAAACTCGCCGGCGGTCAACAGTACATAGGCCTCTTCGGGCAGATGGCGATGGTCCGGATACCGCACGTTGGGCGCCATCACCGAAAAGCCGAGTTGAACGTCGTAGCGGCTCTCGGTGCCGCCGGGCCCGCAGATCATGCCGTGCACATGCTCGTCGATATAGTTCTCGCTGCCGTGCGAGCCCGACGTGCGGCGCCACCATCCGAGCACGGGTTCGAGCGTTCTGATGGCTCTTGCCGCCGCGCCGAGGTGAGTCGGTTCGTCGATGATCGCCGACAAGGCCGGGTTGATCCAGCGGCGTGCCGGATAGCTCGTGTCATGTCTCTTGCCGTCGTCCGATACCGTTTGCAGCCGCTCGAACACGCGTGCTGCGACTTCTCTCCCGGCGTCGGGAAGCTTCTCCGATTGAAAGAGGGTTCGTGCAATGTCAATGAACGCCGCTACATTTTCGGGCCGGGTCGACATGGTGTGCATGGTGAGAGAAGAGAAGTCGTACGCGGTTCAGGCCAGCAACCGCGCAATGAGATCGGGTGTCGCCCGTACGCCGTATTTGCGCAACAGGCTCGCGCGGTGAATGTCGACCGTGCGCGGGCTGATATTCAGTTCCTTGCCGATTTCCTTGCTCGTCATGCCGTGCACGAGGAATGCGGCGACGTCGCGTTCGCGCTCGGTGAGCGTGCTGGCGACGTCGGCTTGCTTCGTGCTGTCCGATAGATCGGTGAAGGTCCAGATCGCCAGCTCGAAAGGCCGCTTCGGGTTATATCCGAAACCGCACACGGTGACCCAGAAATGGCTTCCGTCGATGCGGCGCATGATGCGGTCGTCGCTAAACACGGCATGTTTCGCGAGGAGCGGCGCCAGGCGGCGGCCGGTGGTGGTGAAGTCCTTCTGCTGCGGATACAGCACGGAAAACGACCGATCGACGATATCGCTGCGCCGGGCCTTGAAGAGCGCGAGGGCTCGGGCATTGCAGTCCACCATGACTCTTTCTCTGGCCACGATAACCGCAACGGGCAGATGCCTGAAGAGATCCTCGTAGTCGAGACTGGAGATCGTGTCGGTCCTTTTCGGCATTGCTGTATCGCTGTTGGCTGTGCCCCGACCCGGGCCTGGGGATGCATGGACTCCTTTCCAGGTGATTGTAGCGTGTGTCCGGCGCGTTCACGTCACGTGAAAGACGCAGCAGTCGTGACCTTCGCCCGCGCATTGCATCTCGGCCGATTTCGCTCGCGGGCCTTTTGCGGCGCCTTCCGGTGCGGTGTCGTTGACCCAGTCCATCGCGCCGGCGAACCAGCCGGCGAACATGTAGCAGAGCTTGCCATGTTTGCCGGGTTGCGCGAGCACGAACGACGAGTGATGAAGATGGATGCGCGCATTCGACGTTGCCGGGTCCGCCTCGACGATCGAGAAGAGC
>NZ_JAAGPQ010000140.1:0-14675 GCF_017104985.1 Paraburkholderia sp. Ac-20342
GGGATATCAGTCACTACCTGATGCATAGGTACAACTGGATACGGCCGCATCAGTTCAATGACGGACTGGCGCCGGCTGTCGCGGAAGAAAAACTTAACGCAGTGTCCGGAATCAGTTGACCACTACAATAAGTAAATTCCTTCAACGTGGCTGATATCGTTCTAGTGATCGTCTCCTCGATTTGGATGTGATCCTCGAACAAAAAATAGTTGAAGAAATCAATTTATGGAGACCATGGTGAGATTAAAAAATGTGAAATTCGCAAAGTGGGCGATCGCTGCTCAAGGCATGTGTATGGCGTTCTGCGTCCACGCTCAAAGTAGCGTGACGCTGTACGGACTTATTGATGAAGGTCTGAACTATGTCAGCAACGAGGGTGGTCACGTTGCGTTTGCGCAGGCATCGGGCAACATACAGGGTAGCCGCTGGGGCATCACGGGCAGCGAGGACCTGGGGGGCGGCTACCAGGCCGTTTTCAGGTTGGAGAACGGCTTCGCGCTCAATAACGGCACACTCGGCCAAGGCGGCCTGCTGTTTGGGCGTCAAGCCTATGTCGGATTCGCGGCACCAGGTGGCACATTGACGTTGGGGCGACAATACGACTACCAGGTCTTGCTCTATCCGATGGCCAACATGGCTCAGGCCGGTACGTATGGGTTTCACCTGGGCGACTACGACCGCGTTGCCGGCGAGCGGTTGAACAACGCAATCGCATATCAAAGCCCCACGCTGATGGGCGGTTTAAAGATCGGTCTCCTGTATGCGCCCGGCGGCGTTCCTGGGCATCTCGCGGAAGGCAGTGCACAGAGCTACGGAATAAGCTACGGGCGCGGTAACCTGAATATGGCGGTTGCGTACACCAGCATAAACAACACAACGATCACGCCTTACGCGTCGATCGGCGTACCCAGCCTGTTTGGTGCCGTGCAAACCGGCACAATCAATCTTACGCGTCTGTCGACTGTTGCCGCAGGGGCGAGCTACAAGATCGGCGCGGTACTCGTGCATGGAGTTTACTCGCTCACGGATATGAAAAACGGAATGGCGAGCGCGGTGCTGAGCAGTTGGGACGGCGGAGTGACGTATACGTTGACGCCGAGTATGACGGTGTTGGGAGGCGTCGTGTATTCGCGGTTGGATGAAACGCACTGGAATCAATACATGCTTTCGCTCGACTATCTCCTGTCAAAACGCACTGATCTGTATGCGGTTCTCAACTACGAACATGCGCATGGCGGGAACGCGCTAGCGACGCTATTCACCATCCCGTCATCAAGCGGTTCGAATCAGGCAATCTTAAGTCTGGGATTGCGTCATCGCTTCTGACGGAATCGTGACCGCTCAGTCCGTGACTGCAAGCGGCGCGGGCGTCCGGAAGAAAGCCAATGGGTTACCAATGGCCAGCAATGGGATGGGCGTGTGTCTGTGATGGTCGACGAGGGCGTCGATCCACTGCATCTGTGGATGTCGGTCATCGCCCGCGTATCGTGGATGTGACGCCGGCACGATCCAACGAGTGCTAAATTCATAGGTTCAGGACCAATTGCAACCTATAACCTATGAAGAATCACGCTCGAACCAACCGTGCCGCCGAGGCCGGCATGAAAACATTCGATATGATGCGAGGCCTCGATCTGGAGTCCGCGCGCCTTTTCATTATTGCCTATGAGGAAGGCAGTCTTACCCGGGCAGCGGAGCGAAGCAACATTGCGGTTTCAGCCGTCACCAAGCGGCTCCAGGATCTGGAGTACGTATTTGGCGTATCGCTGTTCAACCGCCATGCACGTGGCGTGACGGCCACGCCCGCTGGTGACGAGTTCGCCAGGCAGATCCGTTTGCTCATGCAACGCCTGAATGAAACGGCTAGTGCCATGAGAGAATTTTCGGAGGGCATTCGAGGGCGAGTGCGGATAGCCTCGAGCCAGTCGGCGATCGTTGGTGGCCTCGCTGCTTTCGCCGGTACGTTCGTGAAGACGAATCCTGAGATCGCCGTTGATCTGCAGGAGATCCACGGCTGGTCGCTCGTCCCTGAAATCACGAGCGGTCGCGCTGACCTTGGGCTCAGCCTTTCCGTACTTGAGGTGCCTTCGTCGGTGACGACCGTACCGTACAAGGCAGCCGACCTGATCGTCGCCGTACCGAAAGACCATCCGCTATCCAGCCGCGAATGGGTGAGGTTCGAGGACCTGATCGACTTCGAACATATAACACTAGGGCCCAAGAGCACGCTCTGCTCGTTTCTTGTCAATCAGGCCGCCACGCTTGGCCATGAATTGAGATACAGGGCGGTGTCATCCTTCGATGTCATGAGGTCGATGATTGCCGCCGGCCTTGGCATCGGTATTCTTTCCGAGATCATGGTCCCCTCCGAGGCCGAGAGCCTGGGGTTGCGCTGCCTTGCGTTGCGAGAAGACTGGGCGCGGGCGAGCATACGTATTTACTACTGTGACGATCTTATTCCGCCGTCAGCGCGACTGTTCCTGAAAGACTTACTGCTCGCCCAAGGTCAGTCTTCTCCATTGGAGAATGCTGAATTAAAAAAATAGAAATTGATATTCCTGACGCTTCCCTATAATTTCACAAATGAAAGGTAATTCCATATAGGTGGAGAGTCAGTAGATGAAAATAAAGAGTGTTAATCCGATATTCGCCGACCGTTTTCTTTACGTGGAAATCGTCACTGAAAATGGTCTTCGCGGTATTGGCGAATCCGGCGCATGGGGCCAGCTCGAGGCAAGTGCCGCGGCGATTGTCAAATGCGGAGAATATCTGGTTGGGCGCGACGCGCGCCAGATCGAACATCACTGGAACGTATTGCAGCGTGCCAATCATTTCACCGGCACGGCAATTATGGGCGCGGTTTCCGCAATCGATATCGCTTTGTGGGATATTAAGGGCAAGGCACTCGGGGTGCCAGTCCATGAGCTCATCGGTGGCAGGATGCGTGACAAAGTCCGGCTGTACGGGCACGTAAAGGCACGCACCCGGGCAGAAATGATCGACGAGGCCTTGCTGCGCAAGGAACAGGGCTTTACCGCGCTGGGCCATCTGAACCCGTTTCTTGACGAAGACTACGAGCAATATTTCCGGCCGCATGCCCGCAAGATGGAGGATGCCGTCGAAGTCGTGCGGATGCTGCGCGAAGCACTGGGTCCGGATGTCGATCTTTGCATTGAATTGCACCGCCGCCTCAGCCCGGCGGAAGCTGTTACGTTCGGACGCGGCATCGAACCGTATTTTCCGATGTTTTATGAGGATCCTCTGAAGCCGACAGGCATCGACGCCATGGCATGGGTGGCCGACCATATTCCTGTACCCATCGCGACGGGGGAACGTTTTTTCAACATGCACCTGTTTCAATCGATTATCGGGCGACGCGGCGTGCAGTTCCTGCGCCCTTCGATAGGTCTATGCGGCGGCATTACGGGCGCAAAAAAGATTGCCGCGCTCGCCGAAGCAAACGATATGGAAGTCGTGCCTCATAATCCTTTGTCGCCACTTAATCTGATTGCGGAATTGCACCTCGATGCATCGATTCCCAATTTCGCGATTCAGGAATATCCGTCGTCCTCGAAAAACCTTCATGGCACGACGCAACTGCCCGGCAGAGAAATGTTTTCAGAGTTTGCCGAGCCGGTGCGTGGCTTTCTCGAGATTCCGACCGCGCCAGGGTTGGGCATCGAGTTCGTGCCGGACGTCGAGAAGCGCTTTCCCAAAGTCGATCGACCCCTCACGATGCGTCCGCATCTCGACGGGTCCGTGATCGAACAGTAGTGCGATTTCGTCGAACACCACTGCTACGGCCAAGGAGACTGGCACGGTAGCGGTGGTATGGCGCTGAGCGCAACGCCAGCGTGGGAACGGCCGTATCAGCCTCTTCCACAGTCTGCTGAAGAATGAATGTGTCGACTCGACACCAGCTTTCATCCCCCGGATGAACACGGATGCCTGATGAAAATTAAAAGCGTATCGGTCATTGCTATCGAAATGCCGCTGAGCCGCACATTTGGCGGAAGCAAATACAGCGTCACGAAGCGATGTACCACGATTACCCGGATGGAGACCGACAGCGGCCTCATCAGCGAGGTCTATAACGGCGACAATCGCGCTCAGATGCGCGAGGTCGTGGATATTCTCGAGAACGAGCTGACGCCGATGCTGATCGGCGAGGATGTCTTTGCTGTCGAGCGTCTTTGGCAAAAAATGTTCAAGGCCACGGAATGGAATCGTGATCGCAAGCTCGTGATGGAGGCGATCGCGTGCATGGACAGCGCAATCTGGGATCTGCTCGGCAAGGCGGCGGGTGTGAACGTATGCCGCCTGCTCGGCGGCTATCGACAGGAACTGCCGTTGATCGCTATTGGCGGCTACTACGAGGAGGGAAAGACGCTCACGGATCTCGGTAACGAGATGGAGCGTCTGCGTGAGTCGGGGCTGATGGGATGCAAGGTCAAGGTCGGCGGCCTGTCCGCCGAAGCCGACGCGAAGCGCGTGGAGGCGGCACGCAAGGGAGCCGGCGATGGCTTCTGGATTGCCGTCGACGCGAACCGGGGATGGCCCGTTTCCGAGGCAGTGAAGTTTGCGCGCTTGATCGAGCAGTACGACATCGCGTGGTTCGAGGAGCCGTGTCTGTGGCACGACGATGCGTACATGATGGCGGAGGTGCGCCGCAGGACATCGATCCCGATCGATGCGGGGCAGAGCGAAATGAGCGCTGCGGGCGTTCGCAGACTCGTCGAAGGCGGCTCGGTGGACATTATCAATTTCGATGCCTCCGAAGCGGGTGGCATCACCGAATGGCGACGCGCCGCGACACTTGCCCAACTGCATGGATTACGTGTCGGTCATCACGAGGAATCGCAGATTGCGATGCAGATGATCGCTGCCATTCCTAACGGGCTCTGCGTGGAATGCTTCGAGGCGGATCGTGACCCGTTGTGGGCCGGACTGATCGCAAACCGCCCCAATCCGAAGAATGGAGTGATCCAGATCCCGCAAGGGCCCGGATTCGGCCTCCAACTGGATTGGGACATGGTCAAGCACTATCGCGTGAATTAGCGATCGATGTCACCTCCCGGATGAAGTGGAGGCGATGGGATATCGGTCCTCAATTTTTCGTCCGGCCGGTGGCGAGCGACCAGGCGTGATTAACACTAGCCAGTAGTGGCTAAGATTGGCTAACGCGGGAAGGAAACATGGACGTGGTGTTAGAGCGAACCAAAAACCAGGCAGCAACCACATTGGCGCGCAGAGTAATTTTTGCGCTGAGTTTGGCAACAGTGGCGGAGGGTGTGTTTATCGGCGGAATACTACCTATTATTCCCGCTATCGTGCGCCGGTACGAAATAACGTCAGGCGAGGCGTTCTGGCTCAATGCCGTTTATCTGCTGGCCGTGGGCGTAACATGCCCGGCACTGAGCCGCCTCGGCGATATCTACGGCCACAAGAAGATGACGATACTCACGCTTATCGTGAGCATGGTGGGCATCGCACTGGACGTCGTCGCGCCGAACTATGGTGTTTTCCTCGTCGGCCGATTCCTCCTCGGCTTCTGTCCCGCTATCACGCCATTGGCCATTGGTATATTCCGTAACTCGCTAAGCGAACAGGCCGCACTCTATGGCATTGGATCGCTTGCCGCGGCGATGACCGCGGGCCATGCGATAGGTCCGGTTTTTGCAGCCTACGTGTTCAGCGCAACGTCGGGAATCGGATGGGTATTTGCGAGCTGGATCGCGTTGCTGGGTCCGTCAGTCATTGCGATCATGCTGCTGGTACCCGCTTCACCCGCGCCCGCGACACGACGGGCAATGGATTGGCCAGGCGCCGTAATGTTGGGTGGCGGCGTCGCGGCGATCCTGCTCGCGTTCGCTTACGGGCCTAAGGCGGGGTGGGGCAATACCATCGTGCTCGGTGCAATCGTTCTCGGCGTCGCTTTACTGGTGGCCTGGTATAAGTTCGAACAACGTACGGCGTTCCCGCTTGTCGATCTGCGCATGCTCAACAATCCGCGCGCGCGACCTTACTATATTTCGAGTTTTCTGTGGGGATTCGCCTATTACGGCTCCCAGACGACTGTCGTGCTGTTTCTGGGCGCGTCGCATGAAAAGTTGGGATTCGGGTTCTCTGTTTCAGTGTTGACGCTTGGTTGGCTTCTTCTGCCGCAGTACCTGGTTACGGTCGTGGGTGCGTTGATTGTCGCGAAGATCGTGAGGTCGTTTGGCGGATACAGGACGTGCGGAATCATCGGCGGCGTTGCGCTCGGCGTGGGCTTTGCCGGCATGATGGTGGCCACCCACATACTCTGGCAGTTCATGCTGTTCAGCATGATGACGGGATTCGGCTCGGGCCTGCTGCAAACAACGCTTTCCGGTCGCGTCAGTCAGGTCTGTCTGCCAGACGAACGCGGCATATCGGCCGGAATGTATCAAACCTTCAAGAATATCGGTGGTGCGATGGCCAGCGCGTTCGGCTCGGCGACTTTCGCGGCTCTAGTTATAAACGGGACGAAGATCGCGTCGGAGCGGGCCTATATGATCGTTTTTGTTAGCTGTCTGCTGGTGTCCATGCTGATTGTGGCGGCTCTGCAATTCGGACAGCGCGACAAGGCTGACCAGGCAACCGGGACCTGATCGGGCCGCTGTTGCCCCTGTAGACGTTCGCACCGGTTACGATGCCGCTTTTCATCAAAAGGACCGCGGACGCTCGAGGCCCACATCGCATAGATCGCACGAGACAGCATTGAGCGGACGAACGCTGCCCGGCTGGATGAGTGCCAGGGCGAGTGGCCAGGAGCACGTGCCATAGCCATGACAATCACGCTTGCGCAGCTCAATTGCATCCGACAGGTGGTCAACAACCAGTTCAGCGTATCGCGAACCGCCGAGATGCTATTCACCACGCAGCCCGGCGTCAGCAAAATGATTCGTGCGCTCGAGAGCGAGCTCGGCATCGTTATCTTCCTGCGGCGCGGCAACCGCCTTATCGGGCTCACCGACGAAGGACGCGAGGCGTACGCGCTCGCGAGGCGCATGCTGCAGGACGCTCGCGCGCTGCAGCAGTTGCACACGAATGCGAACAGCTCGGAGATCGTTGGCGTGCTGCGAGTCGGCACCACGCATATTCATGCGCGCTACAGACTGCCGGCGATCACAGAGCGCTTTTTGAGGGCTTATCCGAAGGTGCAGATCGAGTACTCGATGGGAGCGCCGTCGGAGATCTATTTTGGTGTGCGGGACGGGACCATCGACATCGGGCTGAGCACGGTGCCGGAAAACACGCTGTCGCGCATCCTCGCGATTCGCGCTTATGAAATGGAGCGCTGCCTGATTGTGCCAACGGGGCATCCATTGCTCGATGTCGAAACGATAACCTTCGAGGAGCTTGTCAAATGGCCGTGGGTTGTGCACGACGAGCGCTTTACGTCGGGTGCGATCGTTCATCGCGCATTCCAGATGCACGGGATGCTGCCGAACATCGCGATTCGCGTGATGGACGCGAGTGTCGTGAAGGCCTATGTCGCGCAGGGGATTGGCATTTCGGTGGTGCAAAAAATGGCGATGGAGGACGAGACCGACGGGCGCCTGAAGCAGATCGACGTGAGCCATATGTTTCCCTCGCCGAGTGCAATGGTGACGGTGTGTGCCGACCATCTGCTGAAGGTGTTCGCGTTCGATTTCATCAGGCTGTTGTTACCCGGTTATCCCGCCGAAACGCTCGCCGCACAGCTACCGAATGGCGACGAATTGCTCAGTCGATCATTCCTTCAAAGGCATGATTGATACGGAATAAGTCATTTGACTGCATGGTTGTCCCCCCGCAGACTTTCATGCATTCCCAAGAGAAGAAGCGAGGAGCTACAAGTCGATGTCGAATTCCACTGAGCGCGTGTCCAACCCTCACTACCCTGTCGTCGACGTCAATCAGACGTTTCGCGGCGGGCCGCGCACCCTGCAGTTTCTGACGCAAATCAACAAGGCATCACTTCTGATGCTTGCTGAGACAGGTATCATCGCAGCCGATGTCGCGGCCCAAATTGCGGCAGGTATGCTTGCTATCGACGACGATCCGAACGCGCCGCAGTCCGGCGACTACCTTCAGTACGAAGAACGTCTCGTTGCGGTAGTGGGTTCACAGGCCTCACTTGTTCATGCGGGACGTAGCCGTCAGGACATTGCCTCGCTGCTTGCGCGAATGAATCTTCGCGACGACCTGCTGAACGCGCATCGCGCACTCGCGGCGGCACGCGGCGCGATCGTCGAACTGGCCGACAAGCATCGCGACACCATCATTCCCGCGTATACGCATGGCGTGCAGGCGCAGCCGACGACCTTCGCGCATTACCTGCTGGCACTATCGAGCGGCATGGGGCGGCAACTCGAACGTTTCGTTCAGGCGTGGGCGCGGCTGAACCTGAGCAGCCTGGGCGCGGCGGCGCTGTCGACTTCGAGCTTTCCGATCAACCGCCAGCGTCTTGCGACGCTGCTCGGCTTCGATGGATTGATCGAGAACGCGTACGACGCGAACCATCTCGCGCCTGTCGACTGCGTGCTCGACTATGCGAACGCCGTGTCGGTCGCCGCGGTGCAGATCGGCCAGTTCGCTCAGGATTTGCACGCACAATATTCGGCGCCGATTCCATGGCTCACATTGCAGGCCGGTGACCTGATCGGTGTCAGTAGTCTGATGCCGCAAAAGCGCAATCCCGCCGCGCTGGAACAGTTGCGCGCGCAAAGCAGCTTGTTGCTCGCGGATATGCAAGGGCCATTCATGCTCGCCCATAACGTGCGCACCGGAATGTTCGACTATCGCTCATACGATCCGCTGCCAACGACGCGCCCCGTCGCGGTATTCACGTTGCTCGAGCGTGTGGTTCGCTCACTTGTTGTGAATCGCGAGCAGGCGCGCGCGGAGGTCGACGCGGACTATTCGACGGTCACGGAGATCGCTGACAAACTGATGCAGCGCGCGAACGTGCCGTTCCGTATCGGGCATCACTTCGCGTCGGTACTGACCGACTACGGGCGCGGGCTGCGTAAGCGTCTGTGCGATATCGGCTACGACGAGGCCATGCGACTGTACGAAGAAACCAATGGCACACCGATGCCGCTCGATGAAGCTGCCTTCACGCAATGCGTGGACCCGGCGCAGATGGTGTTCAACCGGCGCGGCACAGGCGGGCCGCAGCTGGACGAGGTCGAGCGGATGTTCGCCGCCGAGAGCCGCGCGGCGGCCGCGGCGCTCGACTGGAACCAGTCGACTCGTGCGCGCCTCGCTGGGGCCGACGCTGAGCTTCAGCGCCTCGCCGTCGAACTCACGCGTTGACGCGCGTAGCGCCGCGCGCCGAAGGCGCGCACGTAACACACCATCTATAAAACAAAGGAGACGATCTTGTTGCGTACTGTCCTGCTTTTCCTGCTGGCGCTTGGCTTCTGCACGTCGGCATTCGCCGAGTACCCGGACCGGCCAATCCGCCTCATCCTGCCATACACGCCCGGCGGCGGCGCAGACATCGTAGGGCGCCCGCTCGCGGCTGAACTCGGCAAGCAACTCGGCGTGTCGGTAATCGTCGAGAACAAAGGCGGCGCGAGCGGCAACATCGCCATGTCCTATGTCGCGCATGCACCGGCGGACGGCTACACGATCATACTGCCGCTCACCGCGCAGGTAGCCGTGAACCCGACGCTGTATCGCCATTTGCCGTACGACCCGATCAACGACTTTGCGCCGATTACGGTCGTGGGCCGCGCGGCCTATTTCCTTCTCGTCAATCCGAAATTGCCCGTGCACACACTGCAGGAATTCATCACGCTTGCGAAGAACAATCCGGGCAAGTTCTCGTATGCATCGAGCGGCATCGGTAGCGGACTGCATCTATCCATGGAGCTGTTCAAATCGATGGCCGGCGTCGATATGGTCCACATTCCATACAAAGGCGGCAGCGAGGAGTATGCCGAACTGCTCGCGGATCGCGTGCAGGTGATGTTCGGCGGCGTTGGCGGCGCGAAGCAGTGGATCGAAAACGGCAGCATGCGCGTGCTGGCGGTGTCGACTGAACAGCGCTCGCGCGTGTTGCCGAACGTGCCGACGTTCGCCGAAGCCGGCGTACCGGGCTTCGAGTCCGATGTGTGGTATGCACTGCTCGCACCGAAGGGCACACCTGCGCCGATCGTCGCGAAGCTCCATGACGCGGTGGTCGCGGCGCTCAATTCGCCCTCGCTGCAGAAGACGTTCCACGACAACGGCATTGAGACGATCGGCTCCACGCCGGATCAGTTGACTGCGCTAATCAAGACGGATACGGTCAAGTGGGCCGACGTGATCAAGCGCGCGAAGGTGCCGCAGCAATAACGCGATCAGGCATGACTTGACGTGTATGGAGACAGACATGGATCAGAGGAGAGCAGCGGTCGCTGGCGAGCACCGCTTCCATATCGACTATTACGGCGGCGGTCTGATGCTGCTGATCGGGCTTGGTGCCGCGTACGTCGGCGCCGGGTATGGGACCGGCGACCTGCGTCACATGGGACCAGGCTTCTTTCCCGTCGCGGTTGGTGCGGTGCTTGCGCTGATGGGCGCATTGATCGCATTAGGCGCACGGGGTCAGCCGGATGAGGGCAGCAACACGTCACGAGTCGAATGGCGCGGCTGGATCTGCATCATCCTCGGCGTGATCGCCTTTATCGTCGTCGGGCGCTACGGTGGGCTGATGCCGGCGACGTTTGCTGTCGTGTTCGTGTCAGCTCTCGGCGATCGCGACAACTCGATCGTCCACGCGGCGGAGCTTGCATTCGCGATGTGCGTGGTCTGCGCGGCCGTGTTCTGGTGGGCGCTGCAACTGCAGTTTCCGCTCTTCACGTGGGGAGGCTGACGCGATGCTCGCTCAAACCTTGTCGCAACTGGTACAGGGATTCGGCGTCGCGTTCGAGCCGCACAATCTGATGTGGTCGTTCGCCGGCGTGCTGGTCGGCAACCTGATCGGCGTGCTGCCCGGCATGGGCGCGCTGTCGGCGATCTCGATGCTGTTGCCGCTAACGTACACGATGCACCCGGTTGCCGCGGTACTCATGCTGGCTGGGATCTTCTACGGCTCGCAATACGGCGGCGCGATCGGCGCAATCCTGCTGAATCTGCCGTGCCATCCGCCGCACGCCGTGACGTGCCTCGATGGCTATCCAATGGCACGTGCGGGCAGGGGAGGCACCGCGCTTGGCATCACGATGATGGCATCGTTCTTTGCCGCGTCCTGCGGGATTCTCGTGATGATCTTTGCCTCGCCGCTGTTAGTGAAGATTGCGTTTGACTTTGGGCCGGCCGAGCTTTTCTCGATCATGCTGCTCGGGTTGATCGCAGGTGGCACGATGTCGCGGGGTTCACCGATAAAGGGCATCGCGATGACCTCGCTCGGTCTGCTGATCGGCATGGTCGGCACGGACGTGAACAGTGGTGTGGCGCGCTTTACTTTCGGCTTTGTCGAGCTGTCGGACAAGGTCGAGCTGGTTGCGCTCGCGCTCGGGCTGTTCGGTGTCGCGGACTTCCTGCTCAACGTGAACCGGATGCAATCGGTCGACGGCGGCACAAAGCTGTCGATGCGCGACATGCGGCCTTCGTCCGCCGAGATGAAGCGGGCGTTTTTCCCGATGCTGCGCGGCACGTTCGTGGGTACGGTATTCGGCGCGATGCCGGGAACCGGCCCGACGATCACGACGTTCATTGCCTATGCGCTCGAGAAGAAAGTATCGAAGACGCCGGAGCGCTTTGGTCATGGCGCACTTGAAGGCGTTGCGGCACCGGAAGCGGCGTCACACTCGAAGACTCAGGTCGACTTCATTCCGACGATGAGCCTCGGCATACCGGGCGACGCGGTGATGGCACTGATTCTAGGCGCGCTATTGATCCAGGGCATCCAGCCGGGACCGCAATTGATCAGCGATCACCCGGATATCTTCTGGGGGCTGATCGCGAGCTTCTGGATCGGCAATGTGCTGCTGGTGTTGCTGAATGTGCCGCTGATCGGAGTATGGGTCAAGCTGCTGCGCGTGCCATACCGGCTGATGTATCCGTCCGCCTTGTTCTTTATCGCGGTCGGCGTGTTCAGCACGAATAACGCGTTATTCGAAATTGGCGAAACGCTCGTATTCGGCATTTTCGGCGCGGTATTGCTCACGCTGCGCTTTCACGTCGCGCCGATTCTGCTGGGTTATGTACTAGGTCCGATGATCGAGGAGAACTTCCGGCGTGCAATGCTGCTGTCGCGCGGAAACCTCGCAGTCTTCGTCGACCAGCCGATTAGCGCGTGCTTCGTTGCCGCATGCGCTCTATTGATTTTCGCACAAGTGTTTTTTGCGATGCGGAGTCGATTTAGCCGACGCAGGGTGTCGCCCGTGCCGAGGGACGGAGCAGCCTCATGTCAGACGGAGGGGGTTGTAACGAAGCGGTAGTGCGGCATGCGTGCGATGTAATGACGCGTCGCCACGCCGATAGGGCGTCGAGACATCACGTAGTTTAAGAACCCGATTCATTGTGCGGACGAGGTACAGACTAGCACCTCGTCCGCACGCGTTCAGGAAAGATTTCTTCGGCACCAGTGTTGGGCCTGTTGTAAACACCACGCGGTAGACGAGACGCCAACCCATTCCAGGCACTTGCATCGACGACATTCACCAATGCCGTCGTGGCCGCGTGCGCGTTGCGCATGACGGTCCGTAAGTCGTTTCTGGTTCTGTTTTCGCCTAATAAGAATTGAGCTTTCTCGCGAAGTTAAAAGAGAAAAACAAGCAGCTGTTATTCACAACTGGAGACGAATATATGAAGATTATCTGCTGTGTAGCCACTGGCGCAATTCTGTTTGCTGGCAACACTTATGCCCAGAGTTCCGTCACGCTCTATGGCATTATCGACGAGGGCATTAACTACAATAGCAACATGAATGGAGGCAGGGTATTCGCTACACAAAGCGGAGTGATGCAGGGGAGCCGTTGGGGGCTTCGCGGTCTCGAGGATCTGGGCGGTGGTTTCAGTACGTTCTTTGATCTGGAAAACGGCTTTGATGCCAGTACCGGAAAACTCGGTCAAGGCGGGCTCCTGTTCGGGCGTCAGGCTTCGGTGGGACTGAATAGTCCCTATGGTACTTTGAGCCTCGGCCGCCAGTACGCGTCGGCGATGGACTTCGTGGGGGCGATGGCGGTGAGTAACCAGTGGGCGGGCAATATCAACGCGCATCCCGCCGACGTGGACAATCTGAACGATACCTTCCGCATCAATAACGACGTCAAGTTCAAAAGTATTTCCTACGGCGGATTTTCATTTGGAGGCGATTACAGCCTGGGTGGCGTGGCTGGAGCTACCTCGCGCAATCAGGCGTGGTCTTTGGGCGCAGGTTACACGATGGGGCCGCTTCAGGTCGGAGCTGGGTACCTCAACGTGAGAAATCCGAATATCAGTCTATTCGGCAACGCAACGTCGGGAACCGCTTCGGCGGCCGTGGCCAATACGACGTACCCGATCTTCAGCGGTTTCACGTCCGCGCGCACCTACCAGGTCGTCACCACCGGCGTCGCATACAAGCTGGGCGCGGCGACGCTGGGTGCGACGTACGCCAACGTTGCGTTCAAGGAATTGGGGGACTCGGCGAGCGGTCCGAATCCGTCGGGATACAAGGGAAGTGTTCACTTTAATAGCGCGGAAGCGAGCCTGAGATACCAGATCAATCCTGCGTTGCTGGTCGGTCTGGCATACAACTATACGAACAGCAGCAGTGTGTCGTCTGCAACGGGGATCAATAATGGCGCGACCTATCAACAGGGGATGGCCGGTATCGACTACCTGCTGTCGAAGCGAACCGACGTTTATCTCCTCGGGGCTTACCAGAAAGCATCTGGAACCGATTCGCGTAACCGTCCCGCAATCGCATCCATTAACAACCAGTCTTCACCTTCCAGCAGCGATCGTCAGGCTGTCATTCGCATAGGGATGCGTCACAAGTTCTAAGAGAGCATCGACGAGAGCCGGCATGCTCCGTGGCGGATTTTCACGGAGCAGATCGGCCCAGCTAGCGGACACCCCTCAGCTTGAAGCCCTCGAACTGCAATAACGGACTTTCACAAGATAGCGGTGCTTAGCGAGGCGGCCAGACCTCAATGTCGAGAGCTTCATCCGCATAAAAAGAAGCCCATGTTTAGCCGGGCCGAATAGGTAGCGCTCTCGCACGCCACCTTAAGACGCACTCATCCTCTCAACGGCAAAAGGCCAATCGCGGACCCGGCGGACTTCAGCCATGCGCGTGATCGGCCCATAAGACCGCAAGCAACCTGTCTGGGAGAACCGCGCAGTCGGCCAGCGTAATCTTGCTGAAAATAGTTAGTCGCTCTTTGAGTGGATCAAATGTCAGAGCCTGTGGTCGATGCCGATAAGCATTGCGGCGTTGTTCGTCTGAAGCGTCGCGCGGGTATCACAAATACTTCAGAAGTGTTTCTTCGCCCACTAGCGGCCATTTCACCGCGAAGTCTGCCGACAAAGATTCGCAACCGCAACACGATATTGCCGATAATCAGTATCCTGACTGCCGATAATAGTATTCTGCCAAAGCGAAATACCTCGCAACGCCCATCCCATCAGTGATTCGCTCCACGCCCGCGCTCTTTTTTCTTCATCTCTTGGTAGTTGTACTTATTTGA
>NZ_JAAGPQ010000141.1:0-14208 GCF_017104985.1 Paraburkholderia sp. Ac-20342
CCTTGTTCTCGGCGCGCGTCACTCACCACATCATTCTGATCGCGGCCATCGCTCCGCTGCTCGCCCTCGCGTTTCCATTGCCGCGCCTCGCCTGTCCGCCGCTCGTGCCGGTAGTCGCCGCGCATGCCGGCTTTCGGGTCCAGCACGAATTGCACGTCGATCGGCGCATGCCAGAAATCGCGGGCCATATCCGCAATGCGGCCGGAGAACTGGCTCTTGACCCAGTCGAGCTTGAAGCGGTTCGGCGCGGCGATGGAGAGCGTGTTCGCATCGGCGTCGAAGGCGACCGGGGCCAAGGGTTTGATCCACGTCACGTACTGCTGGGGCGTAAGCTCACGCTCCAGCAATGCGGAACAGTGTTGCCAGAATTCGTTCATCGAGTTGCTGTCGTTATGGTGTGCACGGCGGTCGCCGCTGCCCCTGTCGCGCGCGCGCAACAAAGCCCTGTGCAGCCAGGCGTAACAGCCCCAGGCGCTTGTGCCACAAGGGTTTGCGGAGCAAGCGAGCCGGGGCGGCGTGCAGCATTTTTGGGAAGTAAGGCGAGATTCTAACGCCAAAACGGAGCCGAAAGGGAGTTATCCACAGGGACGGATCAACTGGCCGGATGAGCAGGAAGCGCTGCCGGACCGGGCTAAACTATTGACTGTCAACGGAAAACCGGTTTAAATAGCGGGTTCCGCGAAAACCAATTTCAGCAAACCACCGGCCATTGCGCTTTCAGCGATGATCGCGCGGTTTTTTTCGATCAAGTGAGAGCAACATGAAACGTACTTACCAACCTTCCGTTACCCGTCGCAAGCGCACCCACGGCTTTCGCGTTCGCATGAAGACCGCAGGTGGCCGCAAGGTCATCAACGCACGTCGCGCGAAGGGCCGCAAGCGTCTCGCCATCTAAGGCGAGCGGATTGCGCGCTGTGACCGAAGCCCGCGGCGAAGCGGGAGCGGCCGGGGCGCAGCAACCGGGCTCGGTTCCGTTGCGAGCGCAAGCCGCCTTCCCCAAAGCCGCAAGGCTGCTAAAAACGGATGAATTTTCATCCGTTTTTCGTTTGCGGCCGTGGCGCCGTACCGCGCACTTCGTCGTGTACGGCCGGCCCACCGGCAACGAGGCGCGTCTTGGCCTCGTGATCGGCAAGAAGTATGCGCCGCGCGCGGCCACGCGCAATCTGGTGCGCCGGATCGCACGCGAGGCCTTCCGGTTGCGCCGCGCGGAATTCGGCGGTTGGGATGTGCTGCTGCGTCTGCATACGCGTTTCGACAAAAAGGCTTTACCGAGCGCGTCGTCGCCGCCGTTGAAGGCGCTGTGCCGCAGCGAAATCGAAGCGTTGCTCGACAAGGCCGCGCGCGAAATTACCCGTCGTCAGGCGCCGCCCGCGGAGGCGCCGAAGACGGAATGACGCGGCGACCGCCCGCCCTCGGCCGTTGCAACCGGCGTTGCGCCGGCTGCTCCGCGGCGCGGGCGTCGCCCGGTATCCACGTTGCGCGGCGCCGTCCGGCCGCATCTGCCATGCAAACGGTACTCTTCGCTTTATTGCGTTTTTACAAGCTTGCCGTGAGCCCCATGCTCGGCAACCGGTGCCGTTTTTACCCTTCCTGTTCTGATTACGCGCGCGAGGCAATCCAGTATCATGGCGCCGCGCGCGGGACTTATCTCGCCGTGAGGCGTGTTTGCCGCTGTCACCCGTTTTCCGCGGGTGGCATCGATCTCGTCCCGCCACCCACTTCTGAAAAGCGCTGACGCGCCGTTCCATCGACACTGAGACAACGCATGGATATCAAACGCACCGTCCTATGGGTCATCTTTTTCATGTCAGCGGTCATGCTGTTCGACAACTGGCAACGCGACCACGGACGCCCGTCGATGTTCTTCCCGAGCCCGACGGCGACGAAAACCGCCGATGGCGCAGCTCCGGGGACCACGACGCCGGGAACCAGTCCGGCCGACCTGCCGGCCACTAACGCAGCCGCGCCCGGCAACGCGCCGGCGGCCACGCAATCGCAACTCGTCAAGTTCAGCACCGACGTCTACAGCGGCGAAATCGACACGCGCGGCGGCACGCTGTCGCGGCTTGCGCTCGTGAAGCAGGGCGACGGCAAGCAGCCGGACCTCGTCATCACGCTGTTCGACAAAACGAACAACCACACGTATCTGGCACGCACCGGCCTGCTCGGCGGCGACTTCCCGAATCACAACGACGTCTTCACGCTGATGCCGAATCAGCCGACCCAGTTGGCCGACGGTCAGAATTCGTTCCAGATGAGCTTCGAATCGCCGGAAAAGGGCGGCCTGAAGGTCATCAAGACCTACACGTTCACGCGCGGCAGCTATGTGATCGGCGTCGAGACGAAGATCCAGAACGTCGGCACCACGGCCGTGACGCCGCAGGTCTACATGGAACTCGTGCGCGACGACCAGCCGGTCGATACGCCGCGCTTCTCGCACACGTTCATCGGACCGGCTGTATACACCGACGAACATCACTTCCAGAAGATGACGTTCAGCGATCTCGACAAGAACAAGCAGGATTACGCGCATTCGGCCGACAACGGCTGGGTCGCGATGGTCCAGCACTACTTCGCGTCGGCGTGGATTCCGCAGCAGGGCGCGAAGCGCGAGTTCTACGCGGAGAAAATCGATCCGTCGCTCTATCGCGTCGGCGTGAAGCAGCCGCTGCCGACCATTGCGCCGGGCCAAACGGTCAGCGTGTCGGCACGCCTGTTCGCCGGTCCGGAAGAAGAGAAGATGCTCGCCGGCATCGCGCCGGGCCTCGATCTGGTCAAGGACTACGGCTGGGTCACGATCATCGCGAAGCCGCTGTTCTGGCTGCTCTCGAAGATCCATAGCTATGTCGGCAACTGGGGCTGGTCGATCGTGCTGCTCACGCTGCTGATCAAGGCGGTGTTCTTCCCGCTGTCGGCCGCGAGCTACAAGTCGATGGCGCGCATGAAGACGATCACGCCGCGCATGCAGGCGCTGCGCGAGCGCTTCAAGGGCGATCCGCAGAAGATGAACGCCGCGCTGATGGAGCTGTACAAGACCGAGAAGGTCAATCCGTTCGGCGGCTGTCTGCCGGTCGTGATCCAGATTCCGGTGTTCATCTCGCTGTACTGGGTGCTGCTGTCGTCGGTGGAAATGCGCGGCGCGCCGTGGATTCTCTGGATTCGCGACCTCTCGCAACAGGACCCGTACTTCATCCTGCCGATCCTGATGGCCGTCTCGATGTTCCTGCAGACCCGCCTGAACCCGACGCCGCCGGACCCGGTCCAGGCCAAGATGATGATGTTCATGCCGATCGCGTTCTCGGTCATGTTCTTCTTCTTCCCGGCGGGTCTCGTGCTGTACTACGTCGTGAACAACGTGCTGTCGATCGCGCAGCAGTACTACATCACGCGCATGATGGGCAAGTCGAAGGCGAAGCCGGCCTGACGCCTGTTCGCGGCGGGCGGGCGGCACTCTCCGCCCCCGCCGTTGCGCAGAAACGAAAAAGCCGCCCGGTGCAAACCGGGCGGCTTTTTTTCATGGTCTCGCGGACAGCTGAAAAGCGGCTGGCGACTGGCCACGCGCTTATTCTTCCTCGATGTCCTCGCCATAAAAGCGCACGATCATTTCCTCGACCAGATGCCGGTCTTGCGGCATGAGCGAGGCGATCTTCGACGCGAGTTCGATCGTCTCGGGCGTGGGCGGGTACTTTTCTCCGCGTGACATCGGTCTCGCACTCGCGCCGGGCGGCGGACCGTAATGGAGCCAATGCTCGCTGACGTTCAACCATTCGGCGAGCGTGCGCAACTTGTCCGGCTTCGGAATCGTCGTGCCCGAGATCCATTTGTGCGCGGTCTGCGTCGAAACGGGGCGCTCGCCGTGATAGCGTAGATTGAACTGCCTGGAGAGGTCACTCCCGCCACGGATTTTCAGAGGCTCGAGCAGGTCTTTCAGTCTCTTGGCGAAAGCGGTTTTTTGTTTGTTGGTCGGCATGGGCCAGATTGTGCAATCCGGCGCCAAACCTGTTGACAACCAGTCAGGCTCATGTTTTTCTTATTTGAGATAATTTTAGCTTGTAAGGCACACGGGCAAAGCGTTCGAAGAGATTGCATTTTCTCTATCTTTTTATTATCCAGCGGGACTTTGCGGGCGATACCCGTCTCATGTTTTTAAGATTGTTCTCAAATGGTGCAGTAGAAGTTGTAGCTTGTTTAAGATAAATCTGAATTCGCGATCTCGCATAGCAGGCCGAATCCAACGCCACCCCATCCGCTCCGGACCCGAATCACGATGCCCACGCCGATTGCGCCGATCACGCAGCCGTATTACATCGCGCGGAAACGGGCAAATCGAGGACAAAACCGGCCCAACACCTGTCCGCCGCGGGCAGCGATCTCAGCCCCGCCACCGCGCAGAAACAAAAAAAGCCGCCTGGTGCATACCAGGCGGCTTTTCTCATAATCTCGCGGGCGCTTGAAAAAGCGCTGGCGACGAACCGCGCACTTACTCGTCCTCGACGTCCTCACCGTAGAAGCGCACGATCATTTCCTCGACCAGATTCCGGTCTTTCGGCGTGAGCGATGCGATCTTCGAAGCGAGTTCGATCGTCTCGGGCGTTGCCGGATATTTCTCGCCGCGTGCCATCGGTCTCGCGTTCGTACCGGGCGGCGGGCCGTAGTGAAGCCAATGCTCGTTGACGCTCAACCATTCGGCAAGCGTGCGTAGCTTGTCCGGCTTTGGAATCGTCGTACCCGTGAGCCATTTGTGCGCGGTCTGCGGCGTAACGGGACGCTCGCCGTGATAGCGTAGATTGAACTGCTCGGCGAGCTTGGTCCCGCCGCGGATTTTCAGCGGCTCGAGCAGATCTCTCAGCCTTTTGGCGAAAGCGGCTTTTTCTTTGTCGGTTGGCATGGGCCAGATTGTGCAATTCGGCACCAAACCAGTTGACAACCAGATAAGCTTATGTTTTGCCTATTTGAGATAGATTTAGCTTGTAGGGCGCGCTGGACAAAGCGCTCCACGAAATCGCATTTTTCTATCTTTTTATTATCCTGCCTGCCTTTGCGAGCGATGGTCATCTTATATTTTTAAGATTATTCTCAAGCAGCATGATAGAAATCGTAGCTTATCCAAGATAAATCCTAATTTGAGGGATCGAACGGGGAGCGATGGCGCCGTCCGCGACGCCGCACGGCCGCCCGATGCGCCCGCGTTACAATGCCTCGTGCCGCATCGGCCCACATCTGCCGACATTGGCCCGCCGCGATTCGTACCGATCCGCTCGCTCTCCTCTCCTGTTTTCTGCCCGCTCTCCCATGCTCACGACCGACTCCGATCCCATCGTCGCCATTGCTACCGCGCCCGGCCGGGGGGGCATCGGCGTCGTGCGGATTTCGTTCGGCCGCGCGGGCGAAGCGGCCGCCCTGCCGCTGATGCAGGCACTCACCGGTCAAACGCTTGCACCGCGCCACGCGAGCTACGTGCCGTTTCTCGACGCCAGCGGCAATCCGCTCGACCGCGGCATTGCCCTCTACTTCCCGGCGCCACACTCCTACACCGGCGAGCACGTGCTCGAACTGCAAGGCCACGGTGGCCCGGTCGTGCTGCAACTGGTGCTGCAACGCTGCATCGACGCCGGCCGCGCGGTCGGCCTGCGACTCGCCGAACCGGGCGAATTCACGCGCCGCGCCTTTCTGAACGACAAGCTCGATCTCGCGCAGGCCGAGGCCGTCGCGGATCTGATCGAGGCCAGTACCGAGGCCGCTGCCCGCTCGGCGGGCCGTTCGCTCGACGGCGCGTTTTCGCGCGACATTCACGCGCTCGTCGAAGACGTGATTACGCTGCGCATGCTGGTCGAAGCGACGCTGGACTTCCCCGAGGAAGAAATCGACTTCCTCGAAGCCGCCGACGCGCGCGGCAAGCTCGCCCGCATTCGCGAGCGCCTCGCGCACGTGCTGAGCGAAGCGCGCCAGGGCGCGTTGCTGCGCGAGGGGCTGTCGGTCGTGCTCGCGGGACAGCCGAATGTTGGCAAGTCGTCGCTGCTGAACGCGCTGGCCGGCGCGGAACTCGCGATCGTCACGCCGATCGCCGGCACGACGCGCGACAAGGTTGCGCAGACGATCCAGATCGAAGGCATTCCGCTGCATGTGATCGACACGGCCGGCCTGCGCGAGACCGAAGACGAAGTGGAAAAGATCGGCATCGCGCGCACGTGGGGCGAAATCGAGCGCGCGGACGTGGTGCTGCATCTGCTCGACGCACGCACCGGCATGACGGCCGAGGACGAAACGATCGCGGGGCGCTTCCCGAGCGGCGTGCCGGTCGTGCGCGTGCTGAACAAGACCGACCTGACGGGCCTCGCGCCCGCGACGCAGGCGCTCGACGCCGATCTCGAACTGAGCGAGGTGCGGCTGTCGGCGAAACAGGGCGACGGCGTCGCGTTGCTGCGCGACGAGTTGCTGCGGATCGCCGGCTGGCAGGCGGGCGCGGAAAGCGTGTACCTCGCGCGCGAGCGACATCTGATTGCGCTGCGCGCGGCCGAAGAGCATCTGGCGACGGCTGCCGCGCATGCCGAACAGAACGCGCAGGCGCTCGATCTGTTCGCCGAGGAACTGCGGCTGGCACAGGATCAGTTGAATTCGATTACTGGTGAATTCAGTTCGGACGATCTACTTGGAGTGATTTTCAGCAGATTCTGTATCGGCAAGTAAAAGCGATGGGGAAATTCCGTTATATTCATTCTCCAATAAGGGGTTTGGCGTCATTTTCTCGCCCTCGTCGTAGGCAGAAAATCCAGCTTGCCTACCCATAATCGGATAAATCTTTGGTACACAACCAGCATACGGTTTAGAATCACCGCACCTCGTGCATCAACCGCATCAACGTCCCGACGCGCATGCCTCGCCTCGCCACGCCCCTCACCGAATCCCAGATCCGCGCGCTCGAACCGCGCGCGACCCGCTACTGCGTCGCCGACGGCAACGGTCTCGTCATCGAAGTCATGACGACCGGCAGCAAGATCTGGCGTTTCCGCTACACGCTGAACGGCAAACGCCAGCCGCTCGCCACGATCGGCGACTACCGGATGATTTCGCTGCGCGTCGCGCGCGCCAAGGCACAGAAGTACGCGGAAATGGTCGCGCAGGGCATCTCGCCGGTCGCGACCGCGCGGCGCGACCGCGGCGCCGAAAGCAAGGCTGACGTGCTGCGCGAAGCCGCCGAGCTGTATCTCGCCACCGCGATGGCCGGCAAGTCGGACGAATATCGCCGCACGACGCGGCGCGCGCTCGAAAAGGACGTGCTGCCCGCGATCGGCAACAAGCCGATCAGTGCCGTGAGCGCCGACGACATCCTCGCGATCTGCGAGCGCATCAAAAGCCGTGGCTCGCCGAAGATGGCGCTGCATACGCGCAACGTGGTCAAGCGCCTGTACGCGTACCTGATCGCGCGGCAACTCGCGTCCGGCAATCCCGCCGAAGTCGTGCCGGCGCGCGCGCTCGCCACGCTCGACACCCGTACGCGCGTGCTGTCTGGCGCCGAGATCGGCGCGACGCTGCAGGCCGTCGACACGTCGAACATCCGCCGTCCGCTGAAGCTCGCGCTGCATCTGCTCGTGCTGACGATGGTGCGCAAATCGGACCTCGTGGAATCAATGTGGGCCGAATTCGATCTCGACCACGCGCGCTGGACGATTCCGGCCACGCGTCTGAATGCGCATGCGGATCGCGTCGTGTATCTGCCGCGCCAGGCCGTCGCGATGCTGCGCGAGTTGCAGCGCGCACGGGCGAGCCAGAATTTCGTCTTCCCGAGCGTCCGGGGCGACGATCGACCGATCGCGAAAAGCACGTTAAATCAGGCGGTCAAGGCCTTGGGGATCGAAATGGAGCATTTCGTGCTGCATGATTTTCGCCGCACCGCGACGATGCATCTGCGCGAAATCTCGCCGCAACCGGACGCGCACGGCGACGCCATGCGGGACCCCGCACCCGCTGCAACGGACAACCCCACACACGACCAGGCGCACGGCGAAGCGCACAACGAAGCCGAGCGGCAACGTCAGCGACTCCAGAGCTGGGCGGACTTCGTCGATATCCAGATCGAAGCCGCGCGGCAGGCGCGCAGCGGGATGGCCTGATGACGGCATTGCCAAGGGTTGGGCGGCGTAGGGAGTTTCCCTCGATGCGCCGCAACCGATGGTACACAGGCGTCCATCAACCCCTATCAATTAGCTGAAAACAAAGAAAAAGAACCGGTGAAATCCGGTTTCATATCGGCCTTCGAAACACCCCGCCAGCGTCGCGCAACCGCTTCAGATCGTCGTTCTTTCCCCGCTTCCATCGCCTACACTGAGAGTTGGATGCAAGCCGATACGGAGGTTCCGATGTCTGAATCGCTGCTCGCCTATCTGATGGGGCCCACCGTCATGCTGCTGGTCGGCTTTGCCATCTGGATGGCGTCCCGTCATCACCGCGACCCGTCAAAGCCGCCCAGAATCGAGCGCTGGCTCGATACGCATTACGCGGAGTGGCTGCACCACAAACACTGAGACTGAGCGGTGTATGCATCGATTACAAAAAAGGCCGTCGCATCGGGCGACGGCCTTTCTGTCTGCGTAGAGCACGCGCGATGTGAGCGCACACCTTCACGCGATCACCACCCCGGCTGCGGCTGCGCATATCCGTACTGTCCGGGCGGCGGCGCACCGCACGCGACATACGCGCGCTGGTACTGGTCGTAGCAATATCCCGGCGGCGGGCCGGCATAGGCCGGCGCCGGCTGATACACCGGCTGCTGCGCATAGACCGGCTGCGGATACGCGACCACCGGCGCCGGATTCAACGCCGCGCTGACCACCGCACCGAGCACCGCGCCGCCGATCAGCGCCCCCACCACATCGCCGCCATGTCCGTGCGCGGAGGCTTGCCCCGCCACGCTCAAACTGCCCGCCATCACCAACGCTACTGCGATCTTTTTCATGTGAGCCTCCCGCCCGTTCAGGCATGGAATGGATTGTCGTGCGGATGCGCGGAAATAGATGCTGCAAGTGGTAACGGAACATTAACCCTGTAACAGCCGTTCGATCCGGCACCTGCCGGTGCACGGGCGGGCACCGTACTGCAATCCCGCGTTTTGTGCCGTGTTTCCCCCTCTAATCCGCCCAAAACACGCCCCCGATCAATGTAGAATTCGCCGCATGAACTGTCGGACAAATCCGATAGACAGTAAAACTGTCCGGTCCGTCGATCCGACCCGCAACGGGTCGATACGCGGAATCGAACAGAAACAAAGGTAGGGGGGCCTGCGCGTGAAACAATGGACCATCCGGCAACGGATTCTTTGCAGCTTCGGAATCGTTCTGATCGTGATGCTCGCCATGGCAATCGTCACTTTCGGGCAGCTCGGCGGCATAGACCGCGACGCGAAAAGCCAGCAGCAGGACTCGATGCCGGGCCTCTACTACGCGACCGCGATACGGGCGACCTGGTTCGAAAACTATTCGATCACGCAGCGCCTGATCTTCGTCGACGCGGACGCCGATTCCACGAAGCGCGACCTCGCGAGCCTGCAGGACTCGCAGCAGTCGCTGCAGAAACAGCTCAACGACTACGGCGCGACGGTTTTCCGCAGCGACGACCGGGACCTCTTCAACGAATTCCGGCAATACCACACGCAGTACGCGGCCGCGCAAACGGCGCTGCTCAATAGCCTCGCCGCCTCGAAAGACAACGCCGCGCGCATCTTCAACGCGCAGCTCACGCCGGTCTGGGAAAGCGGCCGGCTGACGGCGCGCAAGCTCGTCGACGACAACAGGAGCTACGCGGACCAGTCCACCGCGAGCATCCGCACGTCGGTCGAGACGACGCGCATCGTGCTGCTCGTGATGCTGGCGCTCGCCTTGATCGTCGCGGTGCTGGCCGGCTACTGGCTGCTGCGCGCGGTCACGGTGCCGATGGCGAAGGTACTGCGAGTCGTCGACGTGATCCGCACCGGCGATCTGACGCAACGCCTGCAACTGCATCGCCAGGACGAAATCGGCGCGCTCGAAGCGGGCTTCAACCGCATGACCGACGAACTCACCGCGCTGGTCGGCCAGGCGCAGAAGTCGGCGGTGCAGGTCACGACCTCGGTCACGGAAATCGCCGCGACCTCGCGCGAACAGCAGGCCACCGCGAACGAGACCGCAGCCACGTCCACGGAAATCGGCGCGACCTCGCGCGAGATTTTCGCGACCTCGCGCGATCTGCTGCGCACGATGAACGAAGTCTCCGAGGTGGCGAGCCAGTCGGCCGCGCTCGCAGGCACCGGCCACAGCGGCCTCGCGCGCATGGAAGAAACCATGCGCCATGTGATGGAAGCGGCCGGCTCGGTCAACGCCAAGCTCGCGATCCTCAACGAGAAGGCCAGCAACATCAACCAGGTCGTCGCGACGATCACGAAGGTCGCGGACCAGACCAACCTGCTCTCGCTGAACGCGGCGATCGAAGCCGAAAAAGCCGGCGAATACGGCCGCGGCTTCGCGGTCGTGGCGACCGAAATCCGCCGCCTCGCCGATCAGACCGCCGTCGCGACCTACGACATCGAACAGATGGTCAAGGAGATCCAGTCGGCGGTGGCCGCCGGCGTGATGGGCATGGACAAGTTCTCCGAGGAAGTGCGCCGCGGCATGCTCGACGTGCAGAACGTCGGCGGTCATCTGACGCAGATCATCGAGCAGGTGCAGCAGCTCGCGCCGCGTTTCTCGATGGTCAACGAGGGCATGCAGACCCAGGCGACCGGCGCCGAGCAGATCACCCAGGCGCTGACGCAGCTGTCCGAGGCCGCGCAGCAGACCGCGGAATCGCTGCGTCAGTCGACCCAGGCGATCGACGATCTGACGCACGTTGCCAACAGCCTGCGCACCGGCGTGTCGCGCTTCAAGGTCGTGGCCTGAGATCGCCCAGGCGATCCGCCCTGACCCGCGCCCGCCCCGCTCACGCTTCCCGTCCACGCCGATGCTCTTCATCCTCTTCACGCTCGACAGCGAACGCTACGTGATCGACGCGACGCAGGTCGAGCGCATGATGCCGCTCGATCCGCGCGCGCCGCCGAAGACGATCCCCGGCGCGCCGGCGTGGGTCGCGGGCGTGCTCGAGCACGACGGCGCACCGCTGCCGGTCATCGATCTGCCGGCGCTCGCGCTCGGCCGCCGCGCCGAGCCACTGATGTCGACGCGCGTCGTGCTGGTGCACTATCCGCATGCGGGCGGCCAGCGCCTGCTGGCGTTGCTGCTCGAAGGCGCGACCCGCACGATTCGTCTGGAACCCGAAGCATTTCGCGCGACCGGCATCGACACGCCGCACGCGCGCTATCTCGGTCCGGTCGCGAGCGAAGCGGGCGGGCTCGTGCAGTGGATTCGCGTCGAGGCACTGCTGACCGACGACGTGAAGGCGCTGCTCTTTCCCGAGGCGCACGCATGAACGCGCATCACGACAACGCGCCGCTTTACCGGCGCTTCGCCGAACAGCTGCATCGGACGATGGGGCTCGACGCGACCTCGCTCGGTCATCGGGCCATCGAGCGCGCGGTCGATCAGCAGGCCGCCGCGTGGCGCGCGGACGGCCATGCCGAAGCGACGCTCGCCGATTACTGGAACGCGGCGCAGGTGTCGCCCGAGCTATGGCAGGCGCTGATCGAAGCGTTGACGGTGCCGGAAACCTGGTTCTATCGCGACGCCGAGGCATTCCGCACGCTCGCGCGGCTCGCGCAGGAACGCTTGCGGGAGCGCGCTCACGCGGCCGGCGGCACGCTGCCGCTGCGGATTCTGAGCCTGCCCTGCTCGACCGGCGAAGAGCCGTACACGATCGCGATGACCCTGCTCGACGCGGGCCTCGACGCCGCGCAATTCCGCATCGACGCGATGGATATCAACGAGCGCTCGCTGGCCGCGGCGCAGCGCGCGGTCTATGGGCGCAACTCGTTTCGCAGCAGCACGCTCGCGTTTCGCGACGCGCACTTCAGCCCGGCCGGAGACGGTTGGCGTCTCGCGCCGCGCATCGTCGAGACGGTGCGCTTCTCGCACGCGAACCTGATGCAGCTCGACACGCCCGCGCTCGGCCTCTACGACTTCGTGTTCTGCCGCAACGTGCTGATCTATTTCGACCGCGACACGCAGCAGATCGCGTTGCAGGCGCTCAATAGCGTGCTGGCCGAAAACGGCACGCTGTTCGTCGGTCCGGCCGAGACCGGCCTGCTGATGCGCTACGGCATGCAATCCGCGAAGATTCCGCTCGCGTTCGCGTTTTATCGCGCCTCGGCCCAGAGCATGCAGGCCAGCCACTGGCACGCCGCGCCGCTCGCGACCGCCGCCGCCCTGGCGATGACGCCGCCGCCCGCGCGCGTGCCCGCTCCCGCGCCGGTGTTTTCGGCCGAGCCCTTTGCGTGGCCCGATCCGGTTGCGCGCGCCTCGTTCGACGGCGCGGCGCGGGTTGCAGTGTTCGGTGCCGGCGCGTCGCCGTGGACGAGGCCGCTGACGCCGGCACGCACGGCCACGCCCACGACGCGCACGACACCGGCATGGCAGCCACAGCCGGCGCAAGCCCAGCAGATGAATGGGCACGCCAACGTCCCCCTTGAAACACCGTTCGGCACGCAGATCAAGGCCCCCTTCGGCACCCCAGGCGCTACCCAAGGCAAGGCGGCCCCCACGACCATCGAGCGCGACACGCTGCAAGCCGCGCGCGAACTCGCCGACGCCGGCCGTCTCGCGGACGCCGCCGCGGCCATCCACGCGTATCTCGAACAGCACGCCCCGCACGCGGAAGCGTTCTACCTGCTCGGCGTTCTGGCCGACGCCAACGGCGACAGCAACGTCGCGCGCGCCCAGTATCGCAAGGCGATCTATCTCGATCCGCAGCACCCGGAAGCGCTCGCGCATCTGGCGACGCTGCTCGACCTCGAAGGCGATCGCGACGGCGCGCGCCTGCTGATGCAACGCGCGGCGCGCGCGCAAGGATCGTCCCGTGCGTGAGTTCCGCGACATCCGCATCGACGATTGCTGGAACCGCATCGGCGTGCGCGGCGATTCGTCGTGCGAGCGGCTCGCCGAATACGTGCGCTGCCTCAATTGCCCGGTGTTCGAGGTAGCCGCGGCACGGCTGCTCGATCAGCCCGCGCCGCTCGCTGCCTTGCCGCAGCAGGACGCGGCGCCGCAAGCGCTGCCCGACGGCCATGACGCATCGCGTTCGCGGGAGACCGGCGAATCGCTGCTCGTGTTTCGCATCGGCCGCGAATGGCTGGCGCTGCCCACGCGGATTTTCAAAAGCATCGTGCAGACGCGCACCGTGCATACGCTGCCGCATCGGCAGCATCGCGCGGTGCTCGGGGTCGTCAACGTGCAGGGCGAGTTGCTCGTGTGCCTGTCGCTCGCGCATCTGCTCGGCTTCGAGCCCGACACCGCCGCCGCCCGCAACGACCGCACGCGCCTCGATCTGCCGCGCCTGCTCGTGATCGCGCGCGACGAAGAGCACGCGGTGCTGCCGGTCGATCAGGTCGACGGCGTGCACCGCTTCGCGCCGTCGACGTTCCGCGCACCGCCCGCCACGCTGTCGGAGACCGCCGCCACGCACACGCGGGCGGTCGCGCCGTGGCGCGGCATCAGCGTCGGCCTGCTCGACGCCGACGCGCTGTTCGACACACTGAACCGGAGTCTCGGATGACGGACGACCCGCGCCGCCCGTCGTTGATCGATCTGTTCCGCGAAGAAGCGCGCAACCAGGCTCGCGTGCTCGACGACGGCCTGCTCGTGCTCGACCGCGCGCCCGGCGACGCCGCCGCGCTCGAAGCCTGCATGCGCGCCGCGCATTCGCTGAAGGGCGCGGCGCGCATCGTCGGCGTGCAGGCCGGCGTCGAACTCGCGCATGCGATGGAAGACTGCTTCGTCGCCGCCCAGGAAGGGCGCGCGCTGCTCGACGCCGCGTGGATCGACGTGCTGTTGCGCGGCGTCGATATCGTCGCGCGCATCGGCAACGACGAGGACGAAGCGGCGCGCGACGAGGTCGGCGCGTGCGTCGCCGCCTTGCAGGCCCGGATGGCTGAGAGCGGAAGAGCGGCGTGGAGGGAAAGAGGGTGGTCCAATGGGTAGATCTCGGTGGTAGCCGTATGAGGAAAAAAAAAATCTGTAAAGGCGAGAGTAGACATAGTCCAATTCTGACGTATGACGTCTCCAGAGATCAACAGTCGGTCTTCCACCGTCT
>NZ_JAAGPQ010000142.1:0-13041 GCF_017104985.1 Paraburkholderia sp. Ac-20342
GTTCATCAAAGTCAGATATGGAGCCGCGAAGCTCCATTCCTCGTCCGACACATCCGTCGGATAGGGTTTGCGTTTTGCCATCCAGCCAGGATATCAGGTCTGGCAAGAAGTGCCTAACACGCTCTAACGAGACGACCGTACCCCGCACACGAACCGCCTGGTCCGCCGCGTGAGCGGCGGTGGCAGCGGCCAGGCCGCTGGTCGCGAGTACGACACCGGTCAGGCTGCGGGCGAGAAGTTGGCGAAGTCGTGCAATATCCATCTTGATTCTCCTGGGTGATATAAGCATCGCGTTACCGATACATGGCGCGTGAACGAAGAAAACCGTCGAAAGCCGCGCCGGGCAACTTCCGAAAGTGACGGATCAGTGCATAGCGATCCTAAGCAGCTTGCACACGCCCGCGTTGCGAGCGCATCCACCAGTATTGCAACGCCGCTCCCACCACGAAGATGCCGAGCCACGCCGCCAGCGTGCCGCGCACAAGGGGGGAGGCGGGACCTTCCGCGAGGGGATGGGCAACGGGCAGCCGCGTCAGCGTCTCGTTGATCCCGGGGACCAGCAGCAGGAAGAAGCTGAATGTGAAGCCGAACTGGGATAGATAGGCTCGCGCGCGCCCCAGAATGGATATCCGTGGAATCAGTAGCGCGGCGCCTATTGCGAGGAGCGCCAGAATACCCAGGGCATGGCCGGCGTTGAAGCCGCCGGTGCTGGATAGCCCGAACGAGGTAAGCACCGACACGACCAGTCCGCCGAGATAAATCCGTCCCGACTGCCTGGTGCTATCGATGCCGTGATAGCGGACGAAGCTATAGAGTCCCGCAACAAACGGAACCAGGCTGACGATGGTATGGCAAGCGCCCAAAGTGGAAATAGGGTGGGGCATAAGACGGTAGCTCCGAAAATCAACCAACTAGTTGATTGGTTGGGTGGTCAAAAAAATGATCGCCTTACTGGTTCGCCAGTCCAGTAAGGCGATCTGTTTTACGCAGTCAGTCGGCCAATGGCCGAGCGCGAAATGGCACGGAACGATTCCGGATTGCCCAATGCTCGCGCCGTCAACATTGCGCCATGCACGGTGGACATAAACGTTTGAGCTTCGACGCGAGCGCTGTCGCGCAAATGGAATTGCGACTTTGCCGCGCCCTTCTTCAGAACCGTCGCGATCCACGTGGTCAGGTCTTCGAAATAGCCGTGCACTTCGTCTGCAATCTCTTGCGGGATCATCGGTGATTCGGCTGCCAGCATGGCGCAAATGCACATGGACGATGTGCCTTCGCGTATGCATTGCGCCCAGTAGTCGGTGTAGGCCGTCAGTTGCGCGAGCGGATCATCGAGTTGCCGCTGCATGGCGGCCAAACCTTCCCGGGCCTGCTCGCGGTGTTGTGCGACCACGGTCAGAACGAGGTCGGCCTTGCTCGGAAAATGATGATGGATGCTGGCCTTGCTGATATTGACCCGCTCGGACAGATCGGCATAGCTGAACCCGTTGTAACCGCCGGCGGCGAGCAGGAGCTTGGTATGCTCGGCAATTTCGGTGGCGCGGGGAGACAGTTCCACACTCATGAGTATTGACTCGATTGGCTGAATAGACGCGTGAGACAACATTCGTCTGGTTCGATACGACGGGGCCGTTGTCGCCTGCAATAGTTTGCAATCTACTAGTTGGTTGGTTTCGCGTCAAGACTTTCCGCAGACATTTTTAATCCAGGACGCCTGATGGTGCTGTCCGCATGCGGGCAGTACGTTCGTCCTGGCCATGGATTCATGGCGGTAAAGATGACTGGGCTGGAATCTTGACTATTTTGGACCATCTGGTTTATAAATGTGCCATGCCTAATCCACATGCCACCGCCGACCGGCAGCGAGGACGTCCTCGCGAGTTCGACCTCGACCAGACTATCGAGCACGCAATGCAGATTTTCTGGACGAAGGGCTATCAGGGTACCTCCTTGCCGGACCTGCTGGACGTCACTGGGCTCTCCCGAGGAAGCCTGTACGCAGCCTTTGGCGACAAGCACGGCCTTTTCCTGCTCGCCCTCGATCGCTACATCGTCCAGGCACTCAAGCGCCTCGACGATGAATTTGCCTCAGGCCAGAAAGCCCTGGCGGGGCTCAAGGCATGCATGAATGGTTATGTCGCGCGCACGGAGGGCGCCGCCGGCAAGCGCGGCTGCCTCGTCGTGGCGATGGCCATGGAATTAGCGGCACATGACGAAGAGGTTGCGAGCCGGATCGCTCATTTTTGGAGCGCCATGGAGGCGCGGTTGGTCAAAGCCTTGAAACGTGCCCAGAAAGAAGGGGATCTGGCGAGGAACGTCGACCCCGCGGCGGCGGCTCACGTGCTCGTTTGCTTTCTCGAAGGCCTTCGTGTCGTTCGCAAGATCGGCTTCAAACCCGACAGGGCAAAGGATGCCGTGCAGGCACTGATCAGCAGCCTGACGGCTTGAATACGGAAGACAAGGCACGACGCATTTTCGCGCGTCGATTTTTGGACTGATTGGTTTATTTATCAATGAAAGCTATTCATATCGCCGCGGCCCTGCTGGTTCCTTTGCTGTGGGGATTGCAGTATGCCGTCATCAAGGCGGGGCTCACGGTGCTGCCGCCGTTATTCTTCGCCGGCCTGCGGTTCGCGGTGATTGCCGCGATTCTTATCCCTTTCGTGGGGCGTATTCGCGGGCCGGAGATTCGACCGATCTTCCTGATTTCCTGTTTCATGGGCGGGGTGAACTTCGCCTGCGCCTTCGTGGGACTCACCAGATCGCCGGCTGGCGTCGCCGGGATTGCCAACCAGTTGTGGACCCCGTTCACCCTGATGCTTGCCTGGCCCATGCTGGGCGAGAAACCCTCTGCCCGAATGGTGTTCGGCGTCGGTATCGCACTATGTGGCGTGGCGCTTTCGATCGTCGATCCCAGGTTGAAGGTCTCGGCCATTCCGACGCTCTTCGTGATCGGGTCGGCGCTCGGATTGGCGATCGGCAATGTACTCGCCAAAAAATTCGGCCCGTTCGATCCGGTGAAGCTCTTTGCCTGGATGTCGTTCTTCACGGCATTCCAGCTGCTGGGACTTTCGCTGATCGTGGAGGGCGGTCAGATTGCCGCGCTGCAGAGGGCTTCGAGTTCAGAGTGGCTGGCTTTCGCCTTTACCGTCATGCTCGGCGGGATCGCCGCCTTCATCACCTGGTTCTGGCTTATCGGGCGGTTCTCGATGGCCCGGGTCGCGCCCTATGCCTTGCTTCAATCATTTTTCGCCATTAGCGCGGGCGTTGTCTTCAGGCATGAACCCATTACGCCGGCGCTGATGCTGGGCGCCATCATTTGCGTCTCGGGAGTCGCACTCAGTCAATGGCCGATCTCCGCGCGGTTCCGTACAGGAAACGGGACGCGGTGAATCGCTCGCGACGGCACGATGCATTTTTTACGGCAAATCAAAGGAACACTTAGTTATGGCGAAATTCGTTCTGGTTCATGGCGCCTTTCAGGGCGGCTGGGTTTACGCGAGAGTCGCCCGCCGGCTGCGCGAGGCGGGACACGATGTCTACACGCCCACGCTGACCGGCCTCGGAGAACGTTCTCACCTGGCTGATCGGGCCATCAACCTGGACACGCACATTCAGGATGTCGTCAACGTCTTCGAGTACGAGGACCTGACCGATGCCATATTGTGCGGTCACTCGTATGGCGGACTGGTCATCACCGGCGTGGCGCACGAAGTCGGGGAACGCATCCGCACGCTGTTCTATCTCGACGCTTATGCGCCGGCCGATGGGCAGTCGCTCGTCGACATCACCGGTGCCGACACCGCGCTGGCTTTTCTGGCGCAGGCGGGCCGGAACGACGGCATGATTCCGCCTATTCCCGCGGCCCTGTTCAACGTGAACGAAGCAGACGCCGCCTGGGTCGACAGGATGTCTGGACCGCAGCCGCTTGCCACGTTCGTTCAAGGCGTCAAGGCGGGAGTGGATTCGGTGCCCGTTGCCAATCGCACTTACGTGTTCGCGACGAGGAACGGTGGGGATTGGTTCGTCGAAACCCATGCCAGGCTGAAGCATGCGCCTCGATGGAAGGTCCACGAAATACCGTGCGGGCATTCGATCATGCTGGATCGCCCGGCTGACCTCGCTGAGTTACTCCTGGCTGAAGCGACGCATTGACGTTTAGCTGTCCGGATGGCCGCTTTTCCGCAAGGCGGCTATTGACCGCGGATTCAGCCCGTTGACGCAGCGGCGGCCCGAAGCCGCCAGCCGTCAGCCGCCGCGCTGCGCGGCAACCCACGCTGAAACGCGCGATTCATGCCTATCCCTTTGCGGCAGAGGTCGCCCAGCTCGACGCAATCACCTCCGCGCATTCGAGCACCACGCGCTGAAACCACTGACTCGCGGCGTCCGCTTCCGAGTTGACGTGGAACAGCATCGACAGGTCCAGCGGCGGCAGTTCGATCGCGCACGGGCGAATCTCGATGGCGGCGGTCTTCGCCGCAAATTCCGCGATGCTGCGCGGAAGCGTTGCCACGTACTCGGTCTCCTCCACCACGTGCGCGGCCGATACGTAACTGGGCATCGAGATTGCGATCCGCCGCCGGATCTTGTGCGCGGCCAGCGCACGATCAAGCGTCGCGTTATAGGCCGCGTTTTCGACGGTAATCGCGATATGGCTGGCGCTCGCATACGCGTGCTCGTCGAAGCAGTCGAGTGCCGGATGCGAACGCGCGAGCACACAGACTGCCTGCTCCTCCAGCACCGGACACAGCCGCAACTGAGGATGAACGTTCCGGTAGTAGCCAATCCCGAGGTCGACCTGTTGCTGCTCGATCAATTGCACGCCGCGATACGGATTTGACGGAATGACGCGCAGCGACACGTTCGGCGCTTCTGTCGCGAGGCGGCGCGCGAGCAGCGGCAGAAACAGATACTGCGTGTAGTCCGACGCGAGAATGGAAAAGCACCGGTCGGATACGCCCGGAGAAAAATCGCCGTCGCGGTCCGTCAGTTCGCGCCACTGCCGCAAGAGCGGTGCGAACTGCTGCTGCAACGACAGCGCGTAGGCCGTCGGCGCGAGTTCGCGTCCGGTGCGAACGAACAGGGGATGCTCCGTCATCGAACGCAGCCGGCGCACCGCCGCGCTCACGGCGGGCTGGCTCACGCCGAGCACTTCCGCGACACGCGTCGCGCTGCCGTGCCTCACCAGCAGATCCAGATACACGAGCAGGTTCAGGTCGTTATGTCTCATCGGCTTTCCTTTTCCAGTCGGATTGAAACATAAACAATATTTATTCGGCAGTTATTTTTGATCTCGTTGTTCGAGCCCGGTCACCGCCCAATAATCGGTTCATTCCCGCGCTGCTCCTCTCGCATCGGCGCCAGCCCTTCGACCTCGAGGTGACATGAACCTGCTTTGCCAGCCGACAAGGCTCGACGCGCTGCTCGACGATATCGGCGCGTGGGTACGCCACGAATCGCCGTCCGGGGACGCCGCCGCCGTAGAGCTGCTGCAACGCAATATCGCCATGCACGCGCAGCGCGCGGGTCTCGCGACGCGCTGGATTCCGCTGCCTTCGGCAAGCGCGGCGCCGGTGCTCGTCGTATCGAGTCGCGCCCCCGGCGATACGCGCGCCGGCATCCTCGTGCTGACGCACGTCGACACCGTTCACCCGCACGGCACGCTCGAACGCAATCCGTACCGTATCGACGGCGATCGCGTCTATGGTCCCGGCGGCTACGACATGAAGGCCGGCGCGTATCTCGCCTTGCGCGCCCTCGCGACGGTGGCTCATCAACGCCGCGCACGACTGCCGGTCGACATGCTGTTCATTCCGGACGAGGAAGCGAGCAGCCTGCAATCCCGCCCGGTGACAACCGGTTTCGCGCAGCATGCGCGTTACGCGCTCGTTTGCGAGCCGGCGCGCAGTGGCGGCCGCTGCGTCACGAGCCGCAAGGGCGTGGGCCGGGCCCGGCTCAAGGTGACGGGCCGCGCGGCCCATGCGGGTATCGATCACGAGCGCGGCCGCAACGCGATCGTCGAAATGGCGCGCCACGTCGCCGTGCTCTCGAACCTGACCGACTATTCGGTCGGCACCACGCTCAACGTCGGAACCATCGAAGGCGGCACCGGCGCCAACGTCGTCGCGGAGGAATGCGCGATACGCGTCGATTTTCGCGTCGCAAGCATGGCCGAAGCGGAGCGGATGCTGGCCGCGCTGCGCGGGCAGCGCGCATCGAGTGGCGACTTTACGCTCGACGTCGACGTGCAGTTGACGCGGCCGCCGTACGAAAAGAGCGCCGCCACCGCCGCGCTGTTGCAGATCGCGCAGCAACATGCGCGCGCGGCCGGTTTCGACCTGCTCGACGTGCCGCAGACCGGCGGCGCCAGCGACGGCAATTTCACCGCCGCGCTCGGCGTGCCGACGCTCGACGGCCTCGGCGTCGATGGCGCGGGCGCGCACACCTTGAACGAGTACTTCCTGGCATCCAGCGTACTGCCGCGCCTCGATTTCTGGACGAGGCTGCTCGCGGCGCTCGAATGAGCCACCGCGCAACCCATCCATCCGAGCCTTTCAATCAGACAACCTCGCCATGAACAAGCAGACGTTGGTCATTCATCAGTCGGACGAATCGGCACCTGTCGCCGGCGGCAAGCGGCAACCGGCGGACAATGCGCTGGCTGCCGTCGGCGCGGCGGCGATCGGCAACGTGCTCGAGTGGTACGACTTTTCGGTCTATGCCTTCGTGGCGCCGATTCTCGCGCGCCAATATTTTCCGAAGGTCGACGAGCTCTCCGCGCTGCTCGGCACGTTCGCCATCTTTGGCGTCGGGTTTCTGATGCGGCCGCTCGGCGGCTTCTGCTTCGGCCGCATCGCCGACCACCACGGCCGCAAGAGCGCGCTGACGCTGACGATCATGCTAATGGCCGTGAGTACGATCGCGATCGGCATCATTCCGTCGTATGAGGCGATCGGCGCGTTCGCCTCGCTTGCGATGCTGTTCGCGCGCCTGCTGCAAGGATTCAGTGCCGGCGGCGAGTGGGGCAGCGCGAATACGTTCCTCGTCGAATGGGCGCCCAACGGCAAGCGCGGGCTGATCGCGAGTTTCGCGCAGGTCACGACGGTGACCGGCACCTTGCTCGGCTCCGCGGTTGCGGCGTCGCTCAGCAGCGCGCTATCGTCGGCCGCGTTCGAAAGCTGGGGCTGGCGGATGCTGTTCCTTTTTGGCGGACTGATCGGGCCGATCGGCTTCTATCTGCGCCGCAACGTTGCCGAGCATCTGCCGGCCGAACTGAAGCAACCGGCCGACCCGCATGCGCCGGGCCATGCGTTACGCAAGATCGCGCAGGCCATCGGCTTCACCGTGGTCTGGGTCACGTCGCATTACATCCTGCTGCACTATATGCCGACCTATCTGACCCGCTACGCGCATCTTTCGCGCACCGAAGCGTTGTGGTCCGACAGCATCGGCCTCGTCGTGATGATCCTGCTCATTCCATTGACGGGCGCACTGTCGGACCGCATCGGCCGCCGGCCGCTGCTGCTCGGTTGCTGCGCGCTGCTCGTGGTGTTGCCATACCCGCTCGCCCGTCTGCTGTTGTCCGGCGTGTCGTTCGGCACGGTCATCGGCGTGCAGATACTGTTCGGCATCGTGCTGGCGATGTACTCCGGCCCCGCGCCGGCTGCGATCGCGGAGATATTCCCGGCGCGCGAACGCGCGGTCGGCATGTCGGTCGGCTACAGCGTTGGCGTTGCGGTGTTCGGCGGTTTCTCGCCTTTTGCCGCGACGCTTCTGATCCAGCACACCGGTTCGCCGATTTCCCCCGTGTTCTGCGTGATCGCCGCCGCTCTATTGTCCGGCTTGACGTTGTGGCACCTGCCCGAAACCGCGCATACCGCATTGAAGTAACACCGTTTCGAGACTGCGCGTGCAGTGGGCTTTCCTGTCATCGTCGGGCGCAATGTCCGTCAACCCGTTGGAGAGTATTTTTGAATAGCACATCGAATCAAGAGCCGTGGCAATGGCCGGACACCCAGTGGCAAATGCTGGTCGACCGGGTACGCGCCGGCCGGCCGCTGAAGCCGGGAACATGGAAGAACGGCGCGCGCTGCGCGTTCGCCGTGTCGTTCGACTCCGATCACGAAACCAGCGACCTGCGCGACGGCGGCCGATCGATCAGCCGGCTGTCGGCGGGCCAGTACAGCAGCCGCGCCGGTATTCCACGAATCGCCGACATCCTGCACCGCCATGACGTACCGGCGACCTTCTTCGTGCCGGCGGTATCGGCCTTGCTTCATCCGGACGAACAGCGCGCGCTGTGCGGCGCCGGCCACGAGATTGCAATGCACGGCTGGATTCACGAACTGAACTCGATGCTGCCCGCCGCAGCGGAACGCGAGCTCTATCTGCGCGCCAGCGACACGCTCACGGCGATCTGCGGCGAGCGGCCGGTCGGTTTGCGCACACCGTCATGGGATTTCAGCGATCACACGCTCGCCATCATCGCCGAAATGGGCCTGCTGTACGACTCCTCGCTCATGGGCGACGACGACTGCTACGAACTCGTGGGAGGCGGGCAGCCGACCGGCATCGTCGAAATTCCCGTCGAATGGATTCGCGACGATTCTCCCTACCTTGCGATGAACCGCTTTTCGTCGCTGCGCCCGTACACGCCGCCGGCCGCAGTGCTCGATATCTTCATACGCGAATTCGAAGCCGCGTATGCGGAAGGCGGGCTATTTCAATTGACGCTGCATCCGCACGTGATCGGGCATCGCTCGCGCATCTGGATTCTGGAGGAGATCGTGCGCCTGGCGAAGAGCCGCCCGGACGTCTGGTTCACGACCCATCGCGACCTTGCGCAATGGGTCAGCGAGCACGCCGATTGATACCGATTGACACGGCTTTTTCACGACGCTTGCGCGAGGATTGGCGCAAGCGCCAGCAGAGTTTTTTCATCACATAGGCGCAATGCCGGAGCCAATGCACCCGCGTGCCGTTTGTATCGGATTCTCAATTAGTATTCTTAATAAATAAAGAAAGGTCATGAGAACTCTAGCCTGGAAAATCATATTCGGCACGCTGACGTACCAGCTCGCCGTGTGCGCGACGACGGCTCACGCGCAGTCGAGCGTGACGATGTACGGCTTATTGGACACGGGTATCGAATACCTGACGAACGCGAACAAGACGAGTCATTCCGCGCTGGTGGCGTCGTCCGGCAACATTCAGGCCTCGCGCTGGGGAATACTCGGCGTCGAGGATATAGGCAGCGGCTATTACACGACGTTTACGCTGGAGGCGGGCATTACGCCTAACACAGGTGCGCTCGCGCTGAACGGACGGTTGTTCGGACGCCAGGCGACAGTCGGGTTTCGTGGCCATGGGAACCAGTTGTGGATCGGCCGTGCCTACAATCCGATGTACCAGATGGGCAACCTGTTCGACCCCGCTTCGTATGCCCTGTATTCGCTGCCGACCCAGGACCCGGGTCTCTCCGCGCGCGGCGACAACTCGATCCGCTACCAGCGCGCATTCGGATCGTTCACCTTCGATGCATTCTATAGCCTCGGCGTCGACACACTGGCCGCGCCGATCGGCGGCACCGCAGGCGCGTCGGCGAGCGCGAAAGACCTTGCTCTCGCGCTGCACTACAGCGGCCCGGCCTTCGGCTACGAGCTGTTATACGACAATTTGCGCGGCCCGCTGTCTGCGTCCGGAGCGGGTCTCACGGCCGTGGCGACGTCCCTGACGGCGGCGCCGTCGACGTCGTCCGACCGGGCCCGCCGATTCATCGCCGCTGGAAGCTATCACTTCCACGACACCACCCTGTACGCGGGCTACCGCCTTCTGAAATCCGACTACGCCCGTCAATCCCTGAATGCCAATCTGTTCTGGACCGGGTTTCGCCAGCGCCTCGGCCCGCAATGGGCGCTCGTCGGCGCGCTCTATCAGACCATCGTGCCGGGAAAGGACGTCAAGCCGTTCAGCGCGGTCACTGAGGTCAAATACAATCTCTCGAAGCGAACGATGCTGTACTGGAACATGAGTTACGTGCATAACTCAGCCAATAGCAACCTCGCGGTCGATTCGGGTAGCTATACGTTGCCGGGACAAAAGCAGTTCGGTACGGAGCTCGGCATTTTCCACTCGTTCTGAACGAGGCTTCACGCATTGACTCGTTCCTGTACCAAGGCACAACTCATGAGCGATACGTCTTGCAGACCGCGCGAACTCGTCGTCGGCGTGCTGGGTGGCATGGGGCCTCAGGCCACGGCGGACTTCCTGCAGAAACTGATCGCGGCGACTCCGGTCGAGTGCGAACAGGAGCATCTGCGAATACTGATCGACTGCAATCCTAAGGTACCGGATCGCAACGTCGCGCTCGCCGGCGCCGGGCCTTCTCCGGGCCCGGCGCTTGCCGGGATGGCGGCCGGTCTCGTACGCTCGGGGGCCGACTTTGTCGTGATGGCCTGCAACACCGCGCACGCGTACGAGGCCGACATTCGGGCGGCGCTGACGGTGCCGTTCGTCAGCATGGTCGAAGAAGCCGGCGACGCATGCAGCCGGCGCTGGCCGACTGCGAAACGCATCGGAGTACTGGCAACGCGCGGTTGCGTCGACGCGCAACTGTATCAGCGTGCTTTCGCCGCGCGGGGACGCGAAGCGCTGGTTCTCGCGCCGGCTTGCCAGGCGATGTTCATGCAGCTGATCTATCGCATCAAGCGAGGCGAGGTGTCCGACGAGGTTCGCGCCGGCATGCGTGCTCTCGCGACGAGTCTCGCGGACGCCGGCGCGGAGGCGATCGTCTCGGGCTGCACGGAGGTGCCGCTCGCGCTATCCGAACATGACGCGCCGTGCCCTGTGCTGGATGCGACCTCGAATCTCGCGCAGCGCTGCGTACGTTACGCGCGCCTTGCCGAGGCACTTCCCGTTCTTCCGATTCACTCCCATTGACAAGGTCTGCCATGCATCTCTCGAAGTTTCCTCGCCTATCGCTCGGACATCTGAACACGCCGCTCGAACCCATGCCGCGCCTGAGCGCCTTACTCAAGGGTCCCAGGCTGTATATCAAGCGCGATGACTGCACCGGGCTGGCGACCGGCGGCAACAAGACCCGCAAACTCGAATTCCTGATGGCCGATGCGCTCGCGCAGCAAGCCGACACCGTCATCACGCAGGGCGCGACGCAGTCGAACCATGCGCGGCAGACCGCGGCGGCGGCGGCGCGGCTGGGGCTGCGCTGCATCATCCTGCTCGAAGACCGGACCGGCAATCGCGACAGCAACTACCTGTATTCCGGCAACGTATTCCTCGAACGGCTCATGGGCGCGCCGACGCGCACGTACGCGGCCGGCACCGACATGAATGCGGCGATGCAGGCGGTTGCCGACGAAGTTCGGGCGGCCGGCGGCAAACCGTACGTGATTCCCGGCGGCGGTTCGAACCGGATCGGTGCGCTCGGCTATGTCAATTGCGCGATGGAAATCCTGGTCCAGGCCAATCAGCAGAATCTGGTCGTGCATCGCGTGGTGCATGCGACCGGCAGCGCCGGTACGCAGGCCGGACTCGTCACCGGGTTCGACGGCATGAATAGCGGAATCGGCGTGCTCGGCATCGGTGTGCGCGCGCCGAAGGAGGCGCAGGAGGCCAGCGTCTACCGTCTCGCGTGCGAAACGGCGGCGCAGCTTGGCATGCCGGATGCCGTTAAGCGCGAGCGCGTGATTGCGAACTGCGACTACGTCGGGGACGGCTACGGTTTGCCGACACCGGGCATGATCGAAGCGGTCACGCTGGTCGCACAGACCGAAGGCATCCTGCTCGATCCGGTTTATTCGGGGAAGGGCATGGCCGGACTGATCGACCTGATCCGCAAGGGGCACTTCGACCGCGACGAAAACGTCGTATTCGTGCACACCGGCGGTAGCGCCGCACTGTTCGGCTATCTCGAACCGTTTGCGAGTCAGCTGGCGCCTGCTACCGATACGCGTACGTCGGCGTAGCGTGCAACGGCACAGCGCAGGGAGGTTCGCTCGCGTCGAGGCGCGGTATGTGAATCCCTGAGTAGACAACAAAAAACCCGCGAAGCTTTGGCTATCGCGGGTTTCAGGAACATCTCGGAACTGCTTGAAATTCAGGAAAGAGGAATCGACCCCCCGACCTTTGCATTACGAATCCGAAGCTCGCGCGCACGAAGTGGCACACCACTGCCGGTAAAAAAAGGCGCGCCAGTGCCAAAGAAAAAAAGCGAGTTGCCGCAAATCGAGATCAACGCCGATGGCACGCCGAAGCGCAAACCGGGCAGGCCGCTCAAGCGCCCCGGTGGTGCTGCGCCGAGCACGGCCACGGAATTCGCGCGGATCACGCTTGCGAAAGAGCACGCACTCGCGGGCCTTCGACAGCTTGAGTACGAACAGCGTGCGGGCACGGTGGTGGCAATCGATGTCGCGCGCCGTGTGCTCTTCGAAGAGGCAAGAGGCGCGCGTGATGCGTGGCTCAACTGGCCCGCGCGTATCGCGCCGATTCTCGCGGCACGCCTGGGTGTGGAACCGGATGCCGCGTTACGTGTGCTCACAGACCTCGTGCGCGAGCAGCTTGAGCGCGTGGGTGCTCCTGATGGTGACTTCATACGCGAGTCCTGAGCACCGTTGCACACGCATCGAATTGGCGTAGGATCGTCACAGGTGGTCGACACGCGCCCAGGTAACGCATTGCGACTGCTCTCATGCCCGCCTTGCGCGGGCTTTTTTTCGGTCTGTTGTGCACACACGATTGTCGAACCGGGCCGCTCGCTATCCGAAGCGAAGAAGGCGGCGCGAGCCCTTCGCCGTTGCGGCGAATTGTTGAAGAACGTGCCGCCAGGCGTCGGCGGTCGCCAGAAAACGACTGACGCCGCCGACAGTAGTTTTTCGCGGAAGAAGGCGGCGCGCGGCCGAGGCCGTGTGAAAACGAATTGATCGTCTAAACTGAATCAACGCGTTGAGACCGGGTGACTCATGAAGCGATTCGTTGAAGGCGATGACCGCAAGCAGGTCGCACTACTTCCCGAATGCGTCGATG